>DASPJI010000222.1:0-3792 GCA_035628695.1 Thermoanaerobaculia bacterium
GCACCCAAGGCAAGCCGGTCCACGGGCGCGGCGCCGCTCTCGCCGCGCCCTGGACCTAGTCCATCGATTGTCAATGAACATCGGCCGCCGGTCCGACCCTCGCCGGAGCCGCTTCGACCCTCTTCAAACTACTCTCGACCCTTCTCAAACCTCGTTCGACCCTCTCCAAACCTCGCCTGACCCGCTCCAAACTTCGTTCGACCCGCCCCAAAGCTCGCTCGACCCTCTTCAGAGCTGTCTCGACCCGGGGGTCGGCAGAGATTTCAGTCGGGTCGTATCCGCTAGCGCTGCTTGAAAAGAACCACCGACAGCTTCTCTAGTAGATCGAATCCGATCCCTAGTGTCAATCCAGCCCTTGCGGTAGCCAGGCAGGTCCAGTATAGTCCGCGGGCTTCGGTGCCGGTGAGGGCCGGAGGGTGTTCTTTGACAACTGAATCGTAGCGGCGCCCGGGCTGGCGGATCGTCAGCGTTCGAGATCCTTCTCGGCCCGGGCCAGACGCTCGGCGGCGCGGTCGGCGCGCTGGTGGGATCTCCGCGCGTCGTCGCGGGTGTTCTCGAGACGGCGGCGCGCCTCTTCGAGGGCCCTTTCGGCCTCTTCGACGGCCTTGTCCGCCCGGTCCGCCTCCCGTTTCGCGGCGTCGGCGTCGGCGCGGATCTCCGCCGCCTTCTCTTCGAGGCGCGCGAGGCGCTCGCGGTGCAGCTCCTCCTCCCGCTCACGCTTCCGGCGCTCGGTCTCCTCCTCACGGCGGCGCGCGGCTTCGGCCCGGGCCTCGTCCCGCTGCTCGCGGAGCGTCGGCCCGGCGTCCTTCTCCGGCGCCTTAGCGGGGGTGGCCTTGCGCGGCTCCCCCTTCTTCTCCTCTTTCCTGTCCCGTGTCGGCGGGACCAAACGGAGGTGGCTTGGGCGGGTGCGGGCTCCGGTCAGGGGCATGCCGGACAGCACCTCGAAACCGGGCGGGGCGAGGTCGGCGCTGATCCAGCCGCGGCCGGCGGCTTCGACGGAGTCGGGGCTCAGGGCCAGGGAGTCGAGGTTGGTCGCCACCCGGTCGAGGATCGCCGGGCTCGCCTTGCGGCCGGTGTCCTCTTCGATCAGGGCGGCGGCGCGGCGCCGCAGGGCGTCGCGCAGGGTGCGCTCGTGGTCCAGGGCGTCGCGCAGGGACTCGACACCTTTGCCGGAGATCGCGTGCCGCAGGCCGGCGCGGGCGTGCTCCCCCGCCTCCAGCAGCTCCTGCATCTTCGCCGGCTCGCGCTCGAAGAGCCGGTTGACCGCCCAGGCCGAGACCGAGGGCTTTGGCAGGGACTTCACCTCGGCGGCGACGTCCTTGTCCCCCGACTTGTCCAACTGCTTGGCGAGGGCGTTGCGGGCGGCCGTGAACTCGCCCAGCGGCCCGTGATGGAGCCCCCTCAGCTCGGCTTCCAGGTCCGTCTTTCCCCGTGCCTTGGCCATGTCGCCTCCGTGTCCACCCGGGGGCGCAGCAACGTTTGTGCCTGAGAGGGAAGCCTGAAGAGAAAACGCCCCCTCCCCCGCCCGGGGAACCCCCTCGACCGGGAGGGGGAGGAGAGGAAAGGCGGGAGAGGGGGCTAAAGGTCGTGGGCGGCTACCGGTCAGTGCCGGCCGTTGCGGCGGCCACGGTCCCAACGGTCGTAGCGGTCCCAATCGTTGTAGCGGTCCCAGCGGCCGTCGCGGTCATAGCGGCCGCCGCGGCCCCGGTCCCGGTCGTCGTAGCGGTCGAAGCGGCGGTCCATCTGCCGGAGGAGCTGGCCGATCTGGAACATGCCCCGGTCCACGTACGGCCGGCGCGAGATCCGGTCCAGCGAGTCCTGGGTCTCGAAGAAGGACCTCACCAGCAGGTCGTACTCCCGGTCGCTGTGGCGCATGTCCCGCCGGTCGTCCATGACGCGGGAGAAGCGGTCTGCCCGGACGTTCAGCTCCCGCAGCGCCTCCAGAGCCCGCCGCTCGTCACGGTCCGGACGGCGGTTGTTGCGGGCGTACTCGCGGTAGATGCCCTCGGCGATGTCGTCGATCTGGTCGGCCAGCCGGTCGACCGACGTGGAGCCCCGATACGAGTCGGGATAGCCGTACCGGCCCTGGGCGTTCGCCTGGGAGACGGTCAGCGAGGTCAGGCTCAGGGTGAGCATGGAAGCGATGATCAGACTGCGATTACGTGCCATGGTTTGGTTTCTCCTAAGTTGGCCAACCCTCTATAGGGCAAGCCGGATGCCAAGGAGAGGCACGTTGAAAACAAAGGACTTACAGGAAAGGGAGGGAGAGAGGGGGCCCGATCTCGTCCTCTGGAGAGGACGCGGTGACACCCCCGGCGGGCTGCCCGCCGGGGGGACCCGTTCAGTGGGTGATCGTGACGGTCCGGTTCTGCGTGGAGACCATGTTGCCGTAGCTGGAGCGGGCGTCGAGACGCTCGCCGGAGACCCAGACCGTGCCCGCCGCCTGGGCCAGACGCTGGCGGCCGTGCAGCCGGGTGTCGATCGTCATCCCGCTGGGGAACTCGTAGTGGGCGCGCTGCCGCCCGTTGTAGAGCGGCCCCGCCGCCGACCACTCGAGGTCGAGGTCCACCGTATGGAGGGCCATGCCGCTGACCTCCACCCGGGTCCGCAGAGTGGCCTTGTGGAGACCGGGGCTCATCGCGAAGGTGCCCGCCTCGCCGCTCTCCAGGTAGGTGAGCCCGGAGGCGTAGTCCAGGACCGTGAACTCCTCCTGGCAGAGGTCGTACCGGAACAGCACCACGTTCGCCCAGGAGTCCCGCCACCGGGGAGCCGACGTCGACCGGTTCGCGTCGCGGACGGCGAAGACGGCGATCTCGGTGACCACGCAGCCGGCGGCGTCGATGAACTCGAAGTTGGCGTCGGCGACGAGCCCCCGCTGTTGCAGGGTCTCCTTCTCGGCGGCGGCCGGGATGACGCTGGCAACGAGCAGAAGGGCGGACAGACAGAGCGGGCGGGCGGGGCTTCTCATGGTGCGGCGACTCCTTACTGCGGTCAGCGCTGGACTACCCTCTCCTTCGTGGAGGGATGTCCATTTGAATAGCAATTGAAGTGCCAGACAGAGGCCGTTGCCGCCCTCGCGCGTTTTCTCTAGGATGCGAGGCGCCCCTCACCAGGGGCAGACGCAGACGCAGACCGGAGGAACGAAATGGGTGAGATGAAAATCAGTCAAGTGATGCTGCCCGAGTTCGACCACGAGATGGCCACCACCCGCCGGGTCCTGGAGCGGATCCCGGAGGACAAGCTCGACTGGCAACCGCACGCGAAGTCCATGAGCCTCGGCCGGCTCGCCAGCCACGTGGCGGAGCTGCCCGGCTGGGTGATGTCCATCCTGAAGCAGGATTCGCTGGACTTCGCGCCGCCCGGCAGCCCGGACTCGCCCCGCAAGGCACAGGTCTTCGCCAGCCGCGAGGAGATCCTGGAGCAGTTCGACCGCAGCATCGCCAGCGCCCGCGAGGCGCTCGCCGCCACCGACGACGAGACGTTCGGCAAGCACTGGACCCTGGCCCGCGGGGGCAAGACGATCTTCAACCTGCCCCGCGCCGCCGTGGTGCGGACGCTGCTCCTCAACCACGTCATCCACCACCGCGGGCAGCTCACCGTCTACCTGCGCCTGAACGACGCCCCGGTGCCCTCGGTCTACGGGCCGTCGGCCGACGAGCAGGTGTAGAGGCCGATGGGGCGCCTGCTGGGCATCCTCGGGGGGATGGGGCCGCTGCCGTCGGCGGAGCTCGTCCACACGCTCTACCGTCTCAACCCGGCGGCGACCGAGCAGGGGATGCCCGCCTGCGTCCC
>DASPJI010000223.1:0-7818 GCA_035628695.1 Thermoanaerobaculia bacterium
CGAGGGTGGCGTCCACCGCCTCCAGGTGCTCCACGAGGGCGCGCGCCACCGCCGGCACCAGATCGGCGAAGTCGATCCGCCGGCGCGAGAGCCAGCCGTGCAGCAGCGCCGGGTCGGTCAGTACCCCCGCCGGCGCGAGCACCAGCTCCGCCCCAGTGGTCAGGGCGCGCACCAGGTCGCCGATGAAGACATCGAACGAGAACCCCGCCACCTGGAGCAGGGAGCGGACGCGTCCGGTCAACCCATACTCCTCCTGCCAGGCGCGGGCAGAGGCGGCGATGCCGCGGTGGGGCACCACCACCCCTTTGGGCCTCCCCGTCGAGCCGGAGGTGTAGATCACGTAGGCCGCGTTTTCCGGAGAGAGCCGAGGACAGTCCGGGGGATCGCCCCCCTCTTCCCAGGCGGACTCCAGAGGAAGGAAGCGCGCGCCCTCCGGCAGCCGGCCGCGCAGCCGCTCCTCGGCGAGCAGAACCGCCGGGCGGGCATCTTCGAAGATCCAGGCCAGACGCTCGCGTGGGTCGTCCGGGTCGAGCGGGACGAACGCTCCGCCGGCTTTCAGCACGGCGAGTACGGAGGCCACCCGCTCCGGAGTCCGGCCGGCGCAGATCCCCACCCGCACCTCGGGACCGACCCCGAGAGAGCGCAGGCGACGTGCCAGGCTCCCCGCCCGGCGGCGCAGCTCGGCGTACGTCCACGCGCCCTCCCCTTCCTCGCCGAATACCAGGGCCAGAGAGTCCGGGGCGCGGCGGGCCTGGTCGGCGAACTGAGCATGGACGAAGCCCTTCGTATCCCAAGTCTCTCCGGGGGTGTCGTTCCACTCGGTAAGCACAGCGTGTCGCTCGGCTGGGGAGAGGAGAGGCAGCTCCGAGAACGGCCGCATGGGGCCGGCCAGGGCCGCGGCGAGCAGCGTCTCGAGGTGGCCGAGCAGGCGCTCGACCGTCGGCGCGTCGAACAGGTCGGTGCTGTACTCGGTCTCGACCAGGAGGGAGTCGCCGATCTCCCGGCAGTCCAGGGTGAGATCGAACATCGAGACCCCGGCCTCGAACTGGAGCCGCGACAGCTCCACGCCGGGGATCCCCGCCGACACCTCGGGCCGGCTCTGATAGTTGAACATCACCCGGAACAGCGGCGCCCCGCCCGGCCGCACCGCCTCCACCACCTGCTCGAACGGCACGTCCTGGTGGGCGAAGGCCTCCACCGTGGCCTCCCGCACCCGCGCCAGCAGGGCGCTGAACGACGGGTCCCCCGACAGGTCCGTGCGCAGGACCAGCGTGTTGATGAAGAAACCGATGAGCGGCTCCAGCTCCTCCCGGCCACGGCCGGCCACCGGTGTGCCGACGCTCACGTCGTCCTGGCCGGTGGAGCGGGCCAGCAGCGCCTGGAAGGCCGCCAGCAGACTCATGAAGACGGTGACGCCCTGACGCCGGGCGAACGCCCGGAGCCCCTCGAGAACCGGCTGCTGCCACCAACGGGAAGTCTGGGCTCCCCGTCCACTGAGCGCCGCCGGCCGCGGGCGGTCCGCCGGGAGGTCCAGCGCCGGGATGCCGCTCAGGCGCTCCTTCCAGAAGGAAGCCTGCGCCGCCAGCTCCTCGGCCCGGTGCTCGCGCTGCCAGGCAGCGTAGTCCGGGTACTGGACCGGCAGCTCCGGCAGGGCAGGTGGGCGCTTCTCGAGGTGGGCCTGATAGAGGGCGATGAACTCGCGGATGAAAATCCCGATCGACCAGGCGTCGGCCGCGATGTGGTGGAGGACCGTGAGCAGGGCGTGATCATCCGTCCCCAGCGCGAGCAGGACGACCCGCAGCAGGCGCCCGCTCTCCAGCTCGAAGGGGTGGCGCGCCACCTCGGCGGCCAGCCGGCGGGCCTCGGCCAAGCGCGTGTCCTCCGGGAGATTCCCGAGGTCGACGCGTGGCACCGGCACCGGAGCGGGCGGCCCGACTACCTGGAGCGGCTCGACGTCCTCCAGAGGATCGGCGACGAACCGGGTGCGCAGGCTCTCGTGGCGGCGGACGATGCCGGCGAAGGCCGCGTCCAGACCCACGCCGTCCAGCCGGCCGGCGACCCGAAAGGCGAACGGCACGTTGTAGGCCGGATTCCCCGGCTGCAGCCGGTCGGTCAGCCAGAGCCGCCGCTGCCCGAAGGAGAGGGGGAGCGGCCGGTCGCGCGGGGCTCGGGGGATGGAGGTGACGCGGGGGGCCGGCGCGGCGCCCGCCCCCTCCGGGCCACGCTGGGCCTGGCGCCGCAGCCGCAGCATGAGCAGCGCCCGCTGCTCGGGGGTCAGGTTTTCGAGATCAGGGGCGGCCGGGGGTACAGCAGGCCCCTTCATCACTCGGCCGGGCGGGGACCGGGCTCACCGAGGTCGACGCGGCGGGCGCTCCGCACCTCGGGGAGGGCGGACAGGCGCGCCATCAGCTCGGCGTCGGGGTCCTGATCGAGGCGCAGGACGGCGAGGGCCTCCTGACCGCGCCCCCTCTGCGCGAGGTGGATGTCGGCGATATTGATTCCCGCGTCGGCGATCAGGGTCCCCACCCTACCGACCACGCCGGGGACATCGCGGTTCTCGAGCACCAGCAGCTTGCCCTGCGGCCGGAACTCCAGCCGGAAGCCGCCGAAACGGACCACCCGCGGATCGCGTTCATTGAAGAGAGTCCCGTCGAGCTCGACGCTCCGCCCGCCGCCGGCCAGGGCCACGCCGACGAGTTGGGGGTAGTCCCCCGGCGCGCTGTGGGTGGAGCGCACCACCTCGATGCCGCGGCTCTGCGCCAGGCGCTCGGCGTTGACGTAGTTGACCGCCTCGCCCAGGAAGGGCGTCAGCATCCCCTTGACCACGGCCACCGAGCAGGGGACGCGCAGCGCCTCGTCGATACCCCAGAGATCCACCTGCAGGCGCTTCGGCGGCGCTTCGAGGAGCAGCCCGGCCATGCGCCCGAGGAGCTCGCCCAGCGCCAGGTAAGGCTCGGCGCCGCTGCCGGCGGCGCGGAACGGCAGGTTCACCGCGGCCACCGTCAAGGAGCCGGCCAGGGCGGCGAGGACCATCTCCGCGGTCTCGGTGGAGATGCGGTCCTGGGCCTCGCGGGTCTGGGCGCCGATGTGCGGCGTCGCCACCACGCGCGGATGCTGCACCAGACGCAGGTCGGTGGGCGGCTCCTCGGCGAAGACGTCGAGCGCGGCGCCCGCGATGGCCCCGGACTCCAGAGCCGCGAGGAGCGCCTCCTCGTCCACCAGGCCGCCGCGGCCGCAGTTGACCAGCAGCGCGCCGGGCTTCATCAGGGCAAGGCGCTCGCGCGAGAGGAGGTTGCGGGTCTCCCTGGTGAGCGGCGTGTGGATGGTGACCACGTCGGCCTGCCGCAGCAGGTCCTCCACGGGGAGCAGCGCCACCTCCAGGCGGCGCGCCACCTCCGGATCGAGGAACGGGTCGTAGGCGACCACCTTCATCTCGAAGCCGCGGGCGCGGGCGGCGACGCGCTGGCCGATCCGCCCGAAGCCGACGACGCCCAGGGTCTTGCCCTGGAGCTCAGTGCCCAGGATCTTGCGGTCCCAGCCGCCGGACTTGGTGGAGACGTCGGCCTGGGGGACCTTGCGCGCCAAGGCGAGGAGCAGCGCCCAGGTGTGCTCGGTCGCCGACATCAGGTTCGCCGTCGGGGCGTTGACCACCAGGATGCCGAGGTCGGTGGCCGCGGCGACGTCGACGTTGTCCACCCCGATGCCGGCCCGGCCCACCACCTTGAGGCGCTTGCCGGCGCGCAGGAGGTCCGCCGTCACCTTGGTGGCGCTGCGCACCACCAGGGCGTCGAAGCCCTCCACGATCTCGGGCAGGCGCGGGCGCTCCTCCTTCTGGAGCAGGCGGACCTCGGCGCCCGAGGCGCGGAGCATCTCGAGCCCCGAAGGGTCCAGCGAGTCGGCGATCAGGATGCGGTGCATGGTCAGGCCGCCGCCAGCTCGCCCAGCACCTCGTCGATCTGGGCGAGGAGCGCCTCCAGGTGGTTCTCCCGCACCTCGCCCATGTGGCCGATGCGGAAGGTCGTCGGCTTCCAGTCACCGTAGCCGCCGCCGATGGTCCAGCCGCGGTCGGCCAGGCGCTTGACGATGGCCTGCGGGTCGACCCCGGCCGGCGGATGGAGGCAGCTCACCGTCCACGAGCGCCCCTCGGCGCCCGACGCGTACGAGCAGCCGCGGGCGGCGGCCCACTCCTCGGTGCGCTGCTCCAGGCGGCGGTGGCGCTCCCAGCGCGCCTCCATCCCCTCGGCGAGGATGCGGTCGAGCTGCACGTCCAGAGCGTAGAGCAGCGGGATGCCCGGCGTGGTGATGAAGCCCCCCTCCCGGTGCTTGTCGCGGTAGCGCAGCAGGTCGGTGTAGAAGCCGCGGTGCGGCACCTTGGCGGCACGCTCGGCCGCCCGGTCGGAGAGGGTGAAGACGGTGAGGCCCGGCGGCACGGCGATGGCCTTCTGGGTGCCGGCGAGCACCACGTCCAGGCCCCAGGCGTCGGTCTCGACCGGCGCGCCGCCCAGCGACGAGACGGTGTCCACCAGGATCAGCGCGTCGCTCTCCTCGCGGATGACGCGGGCGACGTCGGCGATCGGGCTCATGACGCCGGTCGAGGTTTCGTTATGGACCATGGTGACCGCGTCGTACTTCTTGCGCCGCAGAGCGGCACGGACGACCTCCGGATCCATCGGCTGCCCCCAGGGCACCGCGACCTTGTCGGCGTTCTTGCCGAGGGACTTGGCGATGGAGTGCCAGCGCTCGGAGAAGGCGCCGCAGGTGAGGTTCAAGACATCCGAGGCGGCGCAGGAGACCACGGCGCTCTCCATGATCAGGGTCGAGCTGCCAGTGGCGACCATCACGTCGCCCTGGGTGCGCAGCAGCGCGGGCAGGCGCTCGGACAGATGCAGGTAGAACTTCTTGAAGCCGGCGGACCGGTGCCCCGCCATGGGCTTGGTCATCGCTTGGCGGGCATCCTCGGGGACATAAGTCGGGCCGGGGAGGAAGAACTGGATCTGCTCGTTCACGAAGACCTCGAATCGGATGGAGAGTTGGATCGATGGGCTGAAGTACGACCACGGCGCCTATGCCGCATTGTGGCAAAACCGGTCGGGGGTGGCAAGCGGCCCTCCCCTACCCGGGCCTCACCAGGGACGGTGCTTCCGCAGCGCCGGGACGAGCCACCCGGCGTCTCTGTTGCCGCAGTCCCAATTTGGGACTAAAATCCGCCCATGCGTGTGATCTCTCTCTCGACGCTCAAGGCTTTCTGGGAGGGGAACCCTGAGTACGCCGACTCGAGAGAGCCCGTGCTTGCCTGGTACCGGCATGTCCTCAGAGCCGATTGGGACTCACCCGCCGCTGTCAAGGAAGAGTTCCGGCATGCGAGCATCCTCAGGGATGGGCGGGTGGTGTTCAACATCGCCGGGAACAAGTACCGGCTGGTGGTCTGGATCAACTACAGATACAGAGTGGTGTACATCCGGTTTTTGGGAACCCACTCGCAGTATGACCAGATCGATGCACAAACGATTTGAGGCTGGAAGGAGGACAGATGGACATCAAGCCGATCAGGACCGAACAGGACTATCGAGCGACCCTCCAGGAGATCGAGTCGCTGATGAACGCCGAGCCGGGGTCACCCGAGGGTGAGCGCCTCGACATCTTGGTTACCCTGCTCGAAGCGTACGAGCAGAAGCATTTCCCCATGGATCTGCCCGATCCGGTAGAGGCCATCAAGTTCGTCATGGATCAACGTGGGCTCACGGTGAAGGATCTCGAGCCGATGATCGGCCGCCCCAACCGCGTCTATGAGGTGCTCAGCCACAAGCGCCCTCTGACCCTCAAGATGATCTGGAGACTGCACAAGGATCTCGGCATCCCGGCGGAGTGCTTGATCAAGCAGCCGGAGGAGCACCGGGCGGCGTAGCCGGGGCGGCCGGAAAGACGGTCAAGCCCAAGGCCGTGGCTTGCGCAGCGCCGGGACGAGCCGGCCCGTCTCCAGCCGCACCGCCGCCTGGCCGGGCACCGTCACCTCCCACTCCTCCCCCACCCACCGCAGCAGCGGCGCCTCCAACTCGCCCCGCACCAGCACGAGGGCGGTTCCCCGGAAGTGCTCGCGCAGGAGGTCTTGCAGGACCGGCGCGCCGCGCAGGGGCTTGACCACGACGCTCCGGTCGCCGCCCACGGCCACGGCGCGGAGGACACCGGCGGCGGCGGCGGTCTCCAGGTCGCCGGCCATCGGGGGCGGCGGCGCGAGGTCGAGCCAGCCGACGCGGAGCCCCTCGGCGCGGGCCGCCTCTATCAGCGGGGCGAAGCGCTCCGGCCCCTCCTCCACCCGCAGCAGGTGGGGGGACTTCACGCGCCGTCCTCGTAGAGGAGGATGTCCTGGTACTCCTCCCGGAACGCCGCCTCGTCGGCGGCCCAGCCCGCGATCCAGCCGGTGAGGGCTTTCTCGTCGCCGGTGTCGATGGCCTCCCGGCACTCGGGGCCGCCGGTGAGGAGGTCGATGGCCGGCCGGTCGGAGACGAACTCGTAGGGGGCCTCGCGCCAGGCGAAGCGGTCCGGGTCCAACTGGCGGACGGTGAAGAGGAGCTCGACGCCGGTACGGTAGGGCCGCAGGGCCGCGGCGTCGGTCACCACCAGCTCTACGCCGCCGCAGACTTGGCCGCGGTGCTTCTGGAACTGCGGCTTGAAGTAGGTGGGGAGGAAGGCGATCCCGGGCAGGCCGCGCGCCGCCAGACGGTCCGCCAGCGCCACCGGGTCGAGGCCGGGCGCGCCGACGAGTTGGAATGGCCGGGTGGTCCCCCGCCCCTCCGACAGCTCCGTCGCCTCCACCAGGCAGCCCCCCGGATAGATCAGGGCGGTGAGGAGCGTCGGCATGTTGGGCGACGGCGCCACCCAGGGGAGGCCGGTCGCCTCCCAGGGCATGTCGCGGCGCCACCCCTCCATGGCCCAGACCTCCAAACCCTCCTTCCAACCGCGCCGCCGCGCCTCCAGGCGGAGGATCTCGCCCAAGGTCAAGCCGTGGCGCACCGGCAGGAGGAAGGCGCTGACGAACGACTCATGGCCGGGACGCGGGCGATCCCCCTCGATGACGCCGCCGATCGGGTTGGGCCGGTCCAGCACCCAGACCTCGCAGCCGGCGGCGAGGGCCGCCTCCGCCGCCCAGACCGCGGTGGCCGCATAGGTGTAGTAGCGCGAGCCCACGTCCTGGAGGTCGATCACCAGCAGGTCGAGGCCGTCGAAGGCGCAGGGGCAGGGCTTCAGCGACTCCTCGCGGTCGCCGTAGAGGGAGACGATGGGCACGCCGGTCCACGGGTCGCGCTCGTTCTCCGACGCCACCATGTCCTGCTCGACGCCGTAGTAGCCGTGCTCCGGGCCGAAGAGGGCGCGGGGTGCCTCCCCGTCTGCGGACAGCGCCGCCAGCGCACGGTGGATCGGCCGCGGCTCGCGGGTGATCGAGGCGCCGTGCGCGAGCAGCCCGTAGCGCCGGCCGGCGAGACGGGAAGGATCGGCGAGCAGGCGGTCGAGGCCGGTGCGCATCACGCTCCCCCCTGCCTGCGGTACGAGCCGCTCTTGCCCCCGGACTTGGCCTCCAGCCGGAGGTCGGTGATGACGGCGCCGCGCTCCTGCGCCTTGACCATGTCGTAGAGGGCGAGCGCCGCGGTCGAGCAGGCGAGCATCGCCTCCATCTCGGCGCCGGTGCGGCCGGTGACCACGACGCGGCTGCGGATCTCCACCCCCTCGGGGATCGGCTGCAGCTCCACCTCCACCTGATCGAGAGGGAGCGGATGGGCGAGCGGGATCATCTCCGCGGTGCGCTTCGCCCCCTGGATACCG
>DASPJI010000224.1:0-3136 GCA_035628695.1 Thermoanaerobaculia bacterium
CACGGAGCCGCTGGAAATCCCACTGCAAAAGCTCTTCGCGGCCCACGCGGCACGAACGCCCGACGCCTCGGCGGTTGCCTACGGCGACGAACTGGTCACCTATGGCGCGCTCAAGCGCCGGGCCGACCGGCTCGCCGGCCATCTCGCCACGCTGGGTGTCGGCCCCGAGTGTGTGGTGGCGGTGGCGATGGAGCGCTCAGTGGAGCTGATCGTGGCGGTGCTCGGCACACTCACGGCCGGCGGCGCCTACCTGCCCCTGGATCCTGGCTACCCCCGGGAACGCCTGGCCTTCATGCTCGAAGACTCGGGGGCGAAGGTGCTCCTCACCCAGGAGGCTCTGCTCGGAGACCTGCCTGCCTTCCGGGGGGACACGGTCTGCCTAGGGGCCGGCGACGACGCCGTCGCGGCTGCGGCGCCACGAAGCCCGCGCGGCCCTGTAGAGCTGACGGCGGAGCTGGCGAGCCCGGCCTACGTGATCTACACCTCGGGCTCCACCGGCCGGCCCAAGGCGGTGGTCGTGCCGCACCGCGGCCTGGCCAACCTCGCCCCGGTGCAGGCGCGGCTCTTTGGCGTCGGTCCAGGGAGCCGGGTGCTCCAGTTCGCCTCGCCGAGCTTCGACGCCTCGGTATCCGAGATCGCTATGTCGCTGGGCTCCGGCGCGCTGATCCGCCTCGCGCCGCGCGAGTCCCTCCTCCCCGGCGCGGACCTGGAGCGCTTGCTACGCGAGCGGGCGATCACCACGGTCACCCTTCCGCCGTCGGCGCTGGCTTTGCTGTGGGACGAGGCGTTGCCGGATCTCGCCTGCCTGGTCGTGGCGGGGGAGGCCTGTCCGGTCGATCTCGCCGCCCGCTGGTCCGCCGGCCGGCGGTTCGTTAACGCCTACGGTCCCAGCGAGGGGACGGTCTGCGCCACGGCGGGCGAGGTCGGCGGCCGGCGGCTCGACATCGGCCGGCCCATCGCCAACGTCGAGGTCCACCTGCTGGACCGCCACCTGCAGCCGGTCCCGGTGAGCGTGCCGGGGGAGCTCTGCCTCGGCGGTGTCGGAGTGGCGCGGGGCTACCTCGGCCGGCCGGACCTGACCGCGGAGAGGTTCATCCCGCACGCCCTGGACGGGCCGCGGGGGGAGTCCGGCGGCCGCCTGTACCGCACCGGTGATCTGGCACGCTGGCTGCCTGACGGCAGTCTCCAGTTCCTGGGCCGCATCGACCGCCAGGTCAAGGTGCGCGGCTTCCGTATCGAGCCCGGGGAGATCGAGGCGCTGCTGCGCCGACAACCCGCCGTCCGCGACGCGGTGGTCGAGGTGCGCGGCGACACGCAGGACGGTGGCCGGCTGGTCGCCTATGTGGTCCCGGCCGGCGGCGCGGCGTCCGTTCCGGCCGGCGCGCTGCGCGACGCCCTGCGCGGCGCCCTTCCCGAGCACATGGTGCCAGCGGCCTTCGTAATGCTCGAGGCGCTGCCCCTGACGCCCAACGGCAAGGTGGACCGCCGCGCCCTGCCGGCTCCCAACCTGGCGCCGGCGGCGTCCTACGCGGCGCCGCGCGATCCGGTCGAAGAGGTGGTCGCGGACGTCTGGAGCGAGCTGCTGGCCGTCGAGCGTGTGGGCATCCACGACGATTTCTTCGGCCTGGGCGGTCACTCGCTACTGGGCGCGCGCCTGATGTCCCGGCTGTTCCACGTCTTCGGCGTGGAGCTGCCGCTGCGGGCGCTGTTCGAGTTCCCCACCGTGGCCGGACTGGCGGCGCAATTGGCGGCGGCCCTGAGGCAGGGGGCAGGGAGCGAGACGCCACCCATCGAGCGGGTAGAGGGGGAGGCGGAGGCGCCGCTGTCGTTTGCCCAGCAGCGGCTGTGGTGGATTCACCAGCTCGAGCCTGAGAGCCCGGCGTACAACCTGCCTGTGGCCCTGCGGCTGCACGGCCGGTTCATCCCGCAGCTGCTGGAGGCTGCCCTGGGTGAGATCGTGCGGCGGCACGAGGTTCTGCGCACGACCTTCCCCGCCGTCGAGGGGAGGCCGGTGCAGCGCATCTCCCCTCCCCGACCCCTGCGCTCCCCCCTGGTGGATCTGAGCGGCCTGCCCGGACCGCGGGCCGAAGCGGCGGCCGCCGAGCTGGCTGGCGCCGAGGCGCTGCGGGCGTTCGATCTGAGCTCGGGGCCGCTCCTGCGGGTGGCGCTCCTGCGCCTGGGAGGGGACGACCACGTGCTGCTCTTCACGCTGCACCACATCGTCAGCGACGGCTGGTCGACGGGCGTGCTGGTGCGCGAGGCAGGGGAGCTCTACCGGGCCTTCCTCGCCGGCCGGCCGTCGCCGCTCCCCCCTCTTCCCATCCAGTACGCGGACTTTGCCCGCTGGCAAAGGCGCTGGTTGCAGGGGGAGGTGCTGAGCGGGCAGCTGGCCTACTGGACGAGTCGCCTGGCCGGTGCTCCGTCGGTGCTGGAGCTGCCCGCCGACCGGCCGCGTCCGGCCGTGCTCAGCGGCCGCGGCGGCGTCCGGGAGATCCTCCTGCCGGCGGACTTGACCGCCGCCCTCGCGGCGCTCGGCCGTCGTGAAGGGGCCACCCTGTTCATGACCCTGCTCGCGGCGTTCTACCTCCTGCTGTCGAGGTACACGGGCCGCATCGACCTCGTGGTGGGGACGGACGTGGCCAACCGCTCCCGGGCGGAGACGGAAGACCTGATCGGCTTCTTCATCAACCAGCTCGTGCTGCGCGCCGATCTGGCCGGGGACCCGCCGTTCCGCGAGCTCCTGGGGCGGGTGCGGGAGATGGCGCTGGAGGCCTATGCGCGTCAGGACCTGCCGTTCGACAGGCTGGTGGAGGAGCTGCGGCCCGAGCGCGACCTCTCCCGGCAGCCGGTGTTCCAGGTGTTCTTCACGCTGCAGAACCTGCCCCGGGTCCCCCTGGAGCTGCCTGGGCTGACCTCGAGCCTCTTGGCAGCCGGTGGCGGCACGGCGAAATTCGATCTGTCGGTGGGGGTGAAGGAAGAGCCGGCCGGCCTGCGGGTGAGCGCCGAGTACAGCTCCGATCTGTTCGACGCCGCGACCATCGACCGTCTGCTCGGGCACTTCGCGGCGCTGCTCGGCAGCGCCGCGGCGGCTCCCGGGACCCGGCTCTCCGGCCTCGAGATCCTGCCGGCGGCGGAG
>DASPJI010000225.1:0-2539 GCA_035628695.1 Thermoanaerobaculia bacterium
CTCCACCCCGGGCATGGCCTGGAGGCGCTCCAGGAGCTGCCTGAAGAAGATCGTCTGCTGCGCCGGCTCGGGGTACTTGGTCTCGGCAATGGCGATCTCCGCCGTCAGCACCCCGTCCGTGCGCATCCCCGGGTCCACCGAACGGAGGCGCGAGAAGCTCTGGATCAGCAGGCCCGCCCCGACCAGCAGCATCAGGGCGATGGATACCTCCGCGAGCACCAGGGCGTTGCGTACCCAGCGGCCGCGCAGGCCGCCCGACTGTCCTCGTCCCCCCTCCTTGAGCGACGGCTGCAGCGGCCCGCCGGTGGCGTGGAGCGCCGGCACCAAGCCGAACAGCAGGCCGGTGAGCAGCGAGACGCCGAAGGTGAAGAGCAGCACGCGGCCGTCCAGGCCGATGCCGGCGGCGCGCGGGATCACCCCCTCCGGGCTCATCGCCACCAGCGCCCGGGTGCCCCAGTAGGCGAGCAGCAGCCCGAGGAGGCCGCCGCCGAGGAACAGCACCGCGCTCTCGGTGAGCATCTGGCGCATCAGCCGCCAGCGCCCCGCCCCGAGGGCGGTGCGCACCGCGATCTCGCGCTCCCGCGCCGCCACCCGCGCCAGCAGCAGGTTGGCGACGTTGGCGCAGGCGATGAGCAGCACGAAGGAGACCGCGCCCAACAGGATCAGCAGGATCGGCCGGATGTTCTGCACGAGGCTCTCGCGCAGCGGCATCACCAGCGCCCCCCAACCTTCGTTCTCAGGGTACTGCCGCTCCAGGCGAGCGGCGATGGCCGACATCTCGGCCTGGGCGCGCTCCAGGCTCACCCCCGGCTTGAGCCGCCCGAGCACGCGCACCGAGTGGGCGCCCCGGTCCTCCGGCAGGAACTCGGAGGCCAGCGGGACCCAGAGCTGGCTGTCGTTGGGGAGGTCCACAACGGCGGGGGCCACGCCTACCACCGTGTAGGGCTCGCCGCTGAGCCGGAGGGTCCTGCCCAGGATCTGGGGATCAGAGGCGAACAGGCGCCGCCAGAGCCCTTCCGAGAGGATGGCGACGCGGCCCGCCCCCGGCCGGTCCTCCTCGGCGGTGAAGTCGCGTCCCACCACCATGGGAGCCCCGAGGAGGGTGAAGAAGCCGGCGGAGACCGACGCGCCGGCCAGCAGCTCGGGCCGCTCCCCACCGGTGAGGGTGAACTGAGCCCGTTCGCTCGCCGCCAGCCCCTCGAAGCTGCGGGCCTGCTGCCGCCAGTCGTTGAAGTTGGGGGGAGAGACCGAGACCCGCGGCATGCCCCGGCCGGTGTGGGTCTCCCACACCAGCACCAGCTCGTCGGGCTCGGAGAACGGCAGCGGCTCGAGGAGCACGCCGCTCACTACGCTGAAGATCGCCGTGTTGGCGCCGATGCCGAGCGCCAGGGCGAGCAGGGCCACGCCGGTGGTCGCCGGGTTCCTGACCAGGGTCCGCAGGCCGAAGCGGATATCTTTCCAGAGTAAGTCCAAGCTCAATACCTCCGCCCGCGGACCGAAAGGTGCCTACGCCGTGATCTACGGAGAAGAGGGCTCAGGGTTTCTCCGTCCAGGGACGCGGCGGGAGCAGGCGCTCGGCCGCGGGCTCGCGCAGGTTGTAGCGCGAGCTCATCACCCGGCCGTAGGCGCCGGCGTTGGCGATGAGCAGCACGTCCCCCTCGGCGGCCGGGGCGATGCGGCGCGAGCGGCCGAGGACGTCGCCGGTCTCGCAGATCGGCCCGACCACGTGCACGGTCTGGGACGGCGCCTCGCCGAGCCGCGACAGGTTGTAGATCGGATGATAGGAGCCATAGAGCGCCGGGCGGATCAGCGAGTTCATGCCGGTCTCGAGCCCGACGTACGTCGCCTCCCCCTTGCGCTTGATCTGGACCACGCGGGCGAGCAGGACGCCGGCCTGGGCCACCAGGTAGCGCCCCGGCTCGAGCCACAGCTCGAGGCCCGGGTGCTCGCGCCGGAAGGCGCGCAGCGTGCCGGCGAGGACGTCCAGGTCGAGGGGCGGCTGGCCCGGGCGCTCGGGCACGCCCAGCCCGCCGCCCAGGTCCAACGCTCTGAGGTGGGGGAAGAGCGGCGCCGCGGCGGCCAGGAAGCGGGCGGTCTCGGCCCAGGCCTCGGCGACGCGGATGCCGCTGCCGGCGTGGGCGTGGAGCCCCACCACCCGCGCGCCGTGCTCCACCGCCAGGGCCGCCGCCTGCTCCACCTCCTCGGGCGAGATGCCGAACTTGGACTGCGCGCCGGCGGTGCGCACGTGGGCGTGGTGGCCGCGGCCGTGCCCCGGGTCGAGGCGCAGGAAGACGTCGCGCCCGGCGAACACCTCCGGCCAGTCGCGCAGCGGATGGAGGCTGTCCACCGTGACATGTGCCCCCAGCTCCAGCGCCCGCCGGTACTCCTCCCGCGGCGCGAAGTTGGGGGTGAACAGGATGCGCTCCCCCGGCAGCCCGGGGAACAGCCCGAGGATGTGGTCCAGCTCCCCCGCCGACACGCACTCGAAGCCGATCCCCAGGCCATGGAAGCAGGCCAGGACTCCGGGATGGTTGTTGGC
>DASPJI010000226.1:0-15503 GCA_035628695.1 Thermoanaerobaculia bacterium
CTACCGGTTCTGAGGAGCGGGGGCGGCGGGGCATGGCGACCTCTTGCGTGAAAGGCTAGACCTCCCCAGTATACCCCTCGATGAAATACCGCGACGCCGCCCGCTTCTACGAGGCCTATCGGGACCGCTACCCCGCCGAGCTGTTCGTCTGGCTGGAGGAGGTGCTGGGAGAAAGGGTTCGCGGGCGCGTCCTGGACCTGGCCGCCGGCACGGGCTTCCTGTCGCGCCCCTTCGCGGCCGGCGGTGCCGAAGTGGTGGCGGTGGACGAGGACCCGGGCATGATGGCCGAGGGGAAGCGGGCCGGCGCCGGTCGCGTCCATTGGGTGCGGGCGCGGTCCCCCCGGCTGCCGCTCCGTCCGGGCTCGTTCGACGCCGCGCTGATCGGCAACGCCGTCCACTGGCTGGCCGCGGAGCTGCCGGCGGCCGATTTGGCAGCGCTGCTGCGGCCGGGGGGCTGCCTCGCGATGGTGACCCGGAGCCACCCCCTGGCGGGCCCCGAGCCCTGGAAGGAGCCCGTCCGGCAGGTGCTGGCGGAGCTCCTCCCCGAGAGGCTCACCCGCTTCGCCGTGGAGGTGGAGCCCAACCTCGGCCGGCACGAGGCCTACCTCGCCCCGCCCTTCTCGCTGGTGGCGGACCGGCCCCTGAGCGCTACCTTCTCGCGACCGGTCCGCGACTACGCCGGCTTCCTTCTCTCCACCTCCTGGTTCGAGGCCGTCCGCTCCGGCGAGCTGCTCGCCGAGCTTCACCGCCGGATGGATCCGGTGGTCCGTCCCTATCTGGAAAACGGCGAGGTTCGGGAGACGGTCCGGTACCGGTGTACGGTGGCGAGAGTGCCGTAGATAACGGGTGACGGTTCAGCTCTCCCTTCATGCACCGCAGGAACAGCACCTCGGGGCTGCCCTCGGGCGCGCTCTCCTGACGGCGAGCACCATTAATTTATGGAAGAAGCTGAACTAAAGGAGGCCTGACATGAGGCATGTTTCCCGCTCACTGTTCTCCACCCTTCTCTCCGTGCCGCTTGCCCTTCTCTTCGCCACCGGCGCACGAGCCCAGATCGAATGCTACGAATGTACTCCGTACTCTTCGTGTGCCGAATCGTGCTTGCAGTGCCAGGGGGCCTTGCATCCGGAAGGCTACTGCGACAGTTACCTGTACACGACGTGCGGCGCTGTCGGCGGCTACACCTACGGCTGCATGGACTCGAACTGCACGCCCTCGCTGAGCGAGGTCTCGCGCCAGAACCGCGGCACCTACGGCAACGGGTCCATGTTCAGTTGCTCGCATCACCGGGTGGATTGGGTCACCAAGTACGACAACAATCAGTGCAACACCAACTCCGCCTACTGGTACGTCTCGTCTTGCGAGGACACGCTCGACGGTGGCAAGTCGGGGTGGTTCCCGGACTGCTGCAACGGCTACGGTCCTGGCGGTACGCTCGACAGCACGTACACCTGCAACCACCAGCACAGTTGCTGATCAGGAAGGCCGGCCGGGCATTCGCCCGGCCGGCCCCGATTCTTGAGGCTGAGAAATCCCTAGCTTCCGGTCTGCGTCCGGCACTCGCCGTCGTGGTTCTTCTGGACACCGGCGCGGATGCGCTCGCACTCGTTGGAGTAGGTCTTGCCGTCGCAGCCGCAGACAGGCCTGTAGTCGCGGGTGCAGGCGTCGCGGACCGGGACGCAGACGCCCTGGAGGTCGGCGCTCTGGCACTGGCCCGCCGGGAGGTCGCAGAAATTGCCATCGGGGCAGGGCAGGCCCTGGATGCCGCCGCAGACCTGGCCGTCCGGGTCGCCCTTGGTGGCGCACGAGGGAAGCAGGAGGGCCGTCACCAGCGCGACCGACAGCCCCAGGAGCTGGATTCTACGCTTCGCCATGGCATTCTCCTTTCGGGTTGTTACTTCTCTGCTGAAGGATGATAGACCCAAACCGCCTCGCGAAAACGTCCAAGCGCGGCGCTCCCCCCGCTCGGGCGCCGCGCCCGAACCATCTGTCCATAGATTGTCAAAGAACCGATGGTGAGCGCCACATTATGCGCCGCCCACTCCCTTGCAACTCCTGCATCATACATCACGACCGGCCATAGTGATTCTATTGACATTGCTGCAGCTTTCTTTGTAGGCTCTGTCCTCGTCGGGACGCTTTCCCCGGCCTGCTGCTCTTTGACAACTGAATCGTGACGGGGCGCCGCCGAGGCCCAGGCCGCGCCCCCGAGGATCTCTCCGTCCGACAGGGGGACACCGGGAGGCGGAGGTCCGATCCCTCCGGCTCCCGGCTCGTCATCCCCGGCGAAACGTTCGCCATACCCGAGGTAGCGTCGTCCTCCCCGGGAGCATGGCCGCCGTACCCGCGGGGCGGGGAGCGTACCCAGGGGTAGGGACACCGTGCCCGGAGGCACGGGCTCCGTACCTTGGGTATGGCCTTCGTACCCGAGGGGATGGAGGCGTCGCCGCGGGGATGGTCTTCGTCTGGCGGGGGATGGTGGCCGCGCCGGCGTGGTTTTTACAGGGCTGGAAGGGGGCGCCACCGGCGGGCCGAGCCCACCGGTGACGCCAATGAGAGAATGTCCTACCCGGCAGCCGCCCCGCCGGAGCCCTCGGCCCCGGCCTCCTGCAGCCGCTCGTCGAGGATGGCCCCGCACCGCTCGAGGGTGACCCCACCCGCCGCCTCCAGCACGAACGCCAGAGACTCCGGAGCCTGGAGCAGATGGATGACGACGTTCAGCGCGTCGACCGCCTTCTCATCGAAGAGCTGAAGGAAGCCGGCCGGAACGCGGCCCCCGGGGTCGTCGCCGCCGCCTCCATCACCGCCGTCACTGCCGCCGGCGAGGGCGACGGGATAGACGCCGTGGGCGTCGGGCTGCTTGGAGAGGAGGAGCAGCGGGTCCTTCCCGGTGCCGGGAAGGATGCCCGCCATGAGGAGCGCCAGCCACCGGGACGGGTACACCGCCGTCGGTGCGAAGCCGCGACCCAGGCTCTCGCCCACCCGGAACAGGCCGAAGCCCTGACCCGGAATGGACTCGACACGCCAAGGCCCGGCGACGTCGGCATCACCCGCCGTGGGCGGCTCGTCCCGCTCGGCCAGACGGCCGAGGAAAGAGCTGGTAAAGGCGTTAGGGAGGGATTGGGCGGGGGAAGTGGTAACTTCAGTACAGCCGTTCATAAGTCCTCCTTGGGGACTGTGGGCGGTCAGGCTCGGTGGTGAGTTCGCCGCTCACCTCCGGGCCGTCAGCGGAATTGCCGGCCCGCCCTTGCTGCGCTTCTACATCTGGATGCCTCTGACACCCCTGGAGCGACCGTGGTCGTCTTCGGGGGGTGAGGGGAGCATATGATAGGCGTGGAGGTGGTTGCAAGGGGTTCGCAGTCTTCGCCTCGCTTCGCAGCGTTGCGTCGATCGAAGAAACGGGTGAACGGAATCTCGTCTCGGGTTAACAGCTACCCTGGATGGGGAGAGAGGACGGCAAGCCGCCCCTCATGGACACTGACCTCAGAGACTGTGATATGGAGAACTGAATGACGTCTATTCAGGCCCGCAAGGCTTTTGTCATTGGTCCAATCGGTGACCGGGACGGTGATCTCGGAACCATCGAGCGCCTCACATGGGAGGATGCCGTGCAGGTCTTCGAGGAGATCATCGAACCTGCGCTGCAGGCGAACGGCTTCATTGCTATTCGTGCCGACAAGATTGCGCGCTCCGGTGAGATCCCGGAGCAGATCTTTCGGCATTTGCGGGACCGCGAGCTTGTCATCGCGGACCTTACTGCTGCAAATCCAAATGTAATGTACGAACTTGGGCTCCGGCACACGACAGGCAAGCTCACAATCCAAATAGGAGAGCGTGGGCGGCTCCCGTTCGATGTCGCCGCGATCCGGACGATTCTCTTCCGTCGAACTGAAGCCGGCTTTGTCCGTGCTCGCCGAGATCTCACGGAGGCAATTGAGGAGGGTTTGGCAGAAGGTGGTGATCCAGTCACGGCCACCCGCATCTGGTTTGAGCAGCCGGCAGGTCAGTCGTCTGCTCCAGTTAAAAACTCAAGCAGCCCTGCGGTTGCCGAAGGAGAGGAGCCGGAGGAGGAACCCGGGTTTTTAGAGAGTCTAGCTGACGCGCAGGAGGGCTGGACGGCAATAACCAGCGATCTGGAACTAGTAACTTCGATCACTCAAGAGATTGGTGCCATTATGCGAGAAGGAAGCTCGCAAGTTCAAAAAGTTAATCAACAAGGCGGAGACTCTTCAGCGAAGCTATTCGTCGCAAATCGAGTCGCACATCAGTTGGATGAGCCTGCGAGTCGAATGGAAGTCGCGGTAGGTGCTTACCGGCTCTCAATGCAGCGTGTTGATGCCGGGATGTCATATATTATCCAACGGCTCCGAGATGAGCCGGAGCTCCGAGCTGGCGCCGAAAGGTTCATAGAAAATACAACGAAGCTCGCCGAAGTTTCAGCGGTTAGCCTCGCTCAAGCTGAAGGTTACCGCGACTCCTTGAAGCCCCTTGGCGAGGCCTCGAGATCCCTCCGCCGAGTGGCTAACCGTATCTCCCGTAGCTTGGATCAATTCATCGAAGCATCACAATCGATACGGCGGTGGAGAGAAGGGCTTGAGGGATTACAAGGTCCAGTCGCCTGATGCCTAGCCTCATTGATTGCAGGTACCTGTTCTTCTGAGGCTACCAGCTGGCACCGCGAAGACGAACTCTGCCATCCCTCGACGATGCTCTTCTCCACCGGAGGAAGCTGGTGCGAGCGCCGCCGCAACGCGAGCGACTAGATGGTGGTGTCGGCGAGGACGGTCACAGGGACTTGCGCCCACGGAGCCGCTTGGGATCGTAGTCCCCGTCATAGTCGACCTTGCCGGCCCAAGCAAGGATTCCCAACCGTTTGCGGGCCTGCACGTATTCGAGGAGAGCGGCTGTGACCGCTTCCTTCTTCGTCCGATGGTTGCCGACCTTGACAGCCTCTTCGATCAGGGAGTCATCGAGCGCGAGATTCGCAGCCACCTTATCGCCTCCTCAACCAGTCTTTACTCTTGATGAGGAGGCCGAAGCTCCAGCGACAGCTCCCAGCCGATGGCCCGGGCGTAGCGCTCCAATGTGGAGAGCCTGATGCTGCCGGCGCTGGTCTCCATTCGGCTGATGGCCGACTTCTTCGTCTCCAGACGCCTGGCGACCTCCTCCTGAGTCAGGCCAGCTCTCTCGCGGGCTTGACGCAGGAGGGCGCCAATCTTGAAGTTCTCGTACCCTTCCTCGAAACCCTGGGCGAATTTGGGGTCGCGGGCGGCACGCGCTCGTACGTACTTAGTGAGATCGCTCATGCTCGTGCCTCCTTCTCAAGTAGTCCTCTCGGCGCCTTTCGGCCAACGCAATCTCTTGGCGGGGAATCTTTTCGGTCTTCTTCGCGAAGCCACTGGTCAACACGAACAACCGGTGTCCCTCGAAGAATCCGAGGAGCCTGAACGTGTCTCCTCCGCTCTGAGCCCTGATCTCCCACAGGCCTTCGGTGCCGACCAGCTTCTTGAGGTACTGAGCGGGAACCATCTCGAGCTCTTCGACCAGCCGCAAGACCCAAAGAACCTTCTGGGCCTGCTGGCCGGTCAGTGAATCCAGGAACTCCTCAACGGGACAGGCGCCAGCCTTTGTCCGGTAGAAGTGGATGGCACGCATCAGGAGGTTAACACTATTGTGAACGAGGGTCCATCCCAGCTCGCCGGCAGGGCGCCCTTCGCCCCATCCGGGCTCGGATGATCTCCGGCCCCCAGAGGCGCGAACAGGATCTCGTCCAGAGGTAGCAACATCCTATGAAGAGGGCTGGAGGTTCGTCAACCCGCGTTGAAGTCTTGCAGGCCCAGCAGGCAAGCGCCACCCTTCGTGGGGCCCGTGCCTGTTCCACGGAGCCGCCTTGCCGGCGGCGCCGTACTTGGCTAACGTCGCCTCATGGTTCCTGTACTGCCCCTCCTGTTCGCCGGAATCGGCCTGCTGCTCATCGGCCTCTCCGTGCCCCTGATCCGCCGGCGCGTGAAGCCCAACGCCTTGTATGGTTTGCGTGTGCCTGCCACGTTCGCGGACGAGTGGGTCTGGTATGAGGCCAACGCTCGCAGTGGCCGGGACCTTCTGCTCCTGGGAACCTTGCAGATCGTGGCGGCCTCGCTCCCGCTGTGGATTCCGGGTCTTTCCGAAGCTGCCTACGCGTTGACCAATGCCGGTCTGGTCGGAATCGGCGCCCTGCTCCTGTGCATCGTCGGCTGGCTGCGTGCCAATCGGCTCCTGAGGGAGCAAGAGGCCGGCCGGAGCCTGAGCACAGGCCGGCCTCGCGACGGTGGGTAGTTAACCCTCCAGGAAGCTTCCATCCTGGAGCTGGCGGATCGCCCGGTGGAGCTCGGCCTGGGTGTTCATGACGATGGGGCCGTGCCAGGCGACCGGTTCCTCGAGCGGCTTTCCGGAGGCCAGGAGGAAGCGGATCCCCTCTTCTCCGGCCTGCACCACCACCTCGTCGCCGCGGTCGAAGACGACGAGGGAGCGGTCGCCCGCGGCTTCCCAGGACAGCGTCTCCGTGCCATCGACCGACTCCATGAGCACCCCGCGCGGCGGCGAGGCGTTGGCGAAGCGGCCCGAGCCGGCGAAGACGTAGGCGAAGGCGTTGCGGGCGGTCTCCACCGGCAGCACTTTGCGGCGGCCCGGCGGCACCCAGATGTCGATGTAGCTCGGCTCGGCGGCGATGCCTTCAACCGGACCGGTCTTCCCCCAGAAGCTGCCGCAGAGAATCCGTGCCCGCGTGCCGTCGTCGTCGACCACCTCGGGGATCTCGGCCGACTTCACATCCTGATAGCGCGGCGCGGTCATCTTGAGCGACGAGGGGAGGTTCGCCCAGAGCTGGAAGCCGTGCATCCGTCCCGACTCGTCCCCCTGGGGCATCTCCTGATGGACGATGCCCCGCCCGGCGGTCATCCACTGCACGTCTCCCGCGCCGAGCGCGCCCATGTTGCCGAGACTGTCCCGGTGCTCCACGGTTCCCGAGAGCACGTAGGTGATGGTCTCGATCCCCCGATGGGGGTGCCACGGAAAGCCGGCCCGGTAGTCGGCCGGACGGTCGTTGCGGAAATCGTCGAGAAGCAGGAAGGGATCGAAGTCCCCCGTCTCCCCGAACCCGAAAGCCCGGCGCAGACGCACACCGGCACCCTCGGTGGTGGGAGTGGACTGCGAGAGCGATTTGACGGAGCGAATGGACATGGCGCCTCCTTGGTCGGTTGCCGTTCCTCTGAAACGGGGCAAGAGAGGCGGGAATTCCGGGCTGTCCTGGCTGGGAGAGAGAACCCCCACTTTTAGCTGCTTGCTCCTGCGTATCTTTTGGGATATACTTGAGACGTGCTCGAAGTCCGGCAGACCGTCGAGTTCGAGGAGTGGTTTGACGGCCTTCGGGATCGCCAGGCTCGCGCACGGATTGATGTGCGGCTTCGGCGCTTGTCGCTAGGCAACCCGGGCGACGTGAAGCCTGTCGGTGAGGGGGTCTCGGAGCTGCGGATCGATTACGGTCCTGGTTATCGAGTGTATTTCATTCGGCAAGGTCAATCTGTGGTCGTCCTGCTTGCCGGTGGCGACAAGCGGACGCAGGCTGCAGATGTCGCCCGGGCAATCGAACTGGCACATCACCTGTAGGGGAACTCTCATGATGGCCAAGACGAAGACCTCTCCTTGGGATCCAGCGAATCATCTGAAGACCGAAGAGGATATGGCCGCTTATCTGGAGGCGGCGCTGGAAGACGGTGACCCTGCGCTGGTGGCTGCTGCGCTGGGAGATATCGCTCGCGCCAAGGGCATGACTCAGATCGCACGAGAGGCGGGGCTCGGACGCGAGAGCCTGTACAAGTCTCTCTCACCCGAGGGCAACCCCGAGCTGGCGACCGTGCTCAAGGTAGTGAAGGCGATCGGCCTCAGATTGCACGCCTCCACACTTTAGATGGCCTATCAAGGCCTCTGCGGAGGGGCGGGGCTTGCCCGCCCCGGAGAAGGTGGTCCTTTCGGCGTTAGCTCAGGCCGAAGCCATCCCCTCCAGCTCCGCCCGCTCCTCCGGAGTGAGGAAGGCGGCGTGGAGGGCGTTCTCCTGGAGGCGGCGCAGGTCGACTTCGTCGAGGCCCAGCTCGTACTGGGCGATGCGGTACTCGTGGGCGAGGTCGATGCCGCTGATGCTCGGGTCGTCGGTGTTCAGGGTGGCGAGAAGGCCGCGGCGGAGGAAGAAGGGGAGGGGGTGCGAGCGATAGTCGGGGAAGGTGCTCGTGTGGAGGTTGCTGGTCGGGCAGACCTCCAGGGGGATGCGGCGCTCTTCCAGCAGCGCCAGGACCGCGGGGTCTTCGATCGAGCGGACGCCGTGGCCGATGCGCTCGGCTCCCAACGCCAGCACCGCTTGGCGGACGCTCCCCGCCCCGGCCGCCTCGCCGGCGTGGGCGATGACGTGCAGCCCCGCCTCCCGCGCCCGCCGGAAATGCTCGACGAAGAGGTCGCCCGGGAAGCCCGCCTCGTCCCCCGCCAGGTCCAGGGCCACGACGCCGCGGTCGCGGCAGCGGATCGCCGCCTCCAGCTCCAGGAAGCCGGCCTCCGGGCCGTAGTGGCGCGAGATGATGACGATCAGCTTCGCGCGGACCGGGATCACCCCCCGCGCCTCCTCCAGCGCGTCGCAGGCGGCGTCGGCCACGGCCAGGGTGTCGAGCCCGTGCTCCTCGGCCATGAAGCGGGGGCTGAAGCGCAGCTCGATGTAGTCGATCCGCTCGCGCGCCGCGTCCTCCAGGTTTTCACGCACGATGCGGCGGACGGCGTCGTAGTCCACCATCACCCGGCGCAGGACCGCGAACTTGGCGATGAACGCCATGAGGTCCGACTCGCGCTCCGCCACCTGGACGTGCGGTCGCAGCTCCTCCAGCGTCCGGCCCGGCAGGCCGATGCCGTGCTGCCGCGCCAGGTCCAGCACGGTCTCGAGGCGGACGTTGCCGTCCAGGTGGCGGTGCAGCTCGACGAGGGGGTAGCCGTTGCGCATCCGAAATGCCTCCTAGGGCTCCTCGTTGTCCTCCGGCGCCTCCGACGTCTCCGGCACCGCGTCGCTCCCTGCCACCATCACCACGAACTCCCCCTTGAGGGCCGTCCGCTTGCGGAGGGTCTCCAGCAGCTCCGACAGCAGACCGCGCAGCACCTCCTCGTGAAGCTTGGTCAACTCGCGGGCGACCGCGGCCGGGCGGTCGCCCAGCTCGGCGAGGGCGTCCTCCAGGCTCGCCAGCAGGCGGTGGGGGGATTCGAAGATCACCAGCGTGTGGCCCAGCCCCGCCCACCTCTTATAGAAGGAGCGGCGCTTGCCGGACTTCGGCGGGGGAAAGCCGGCGAAGGTGAAGGGGTAGGGGGGCAGGGCCGAGGCCACCAGGGCCGTCAGCACCGCCGAGGGGCCGGGGATCGGCTCGATCCGCACCCCGCGCGCCGCCGCCTCGCGCACCAGCACGTAGCCGGGGTCCGAGAGGAGCGGCGTGCCGGCGTCGCTGGCGACCGCGATCACCTTCCCCTCCTCGAGGTCGGCGAGGAGGCGCGGCAGGCGCTGCCGCTCGTTGTGCTCGTGGAGCGAGACCAGCGGCTTCTTCACCCCGATATGGGCGAGGAGCCGGCCGGTGTGGCGGGTGTCCTCGCAGGCGATCAGGTCCGCCTCCTCGAAGGCGGCGCGGGCACGCGGCGACAGGTCGTCCAGATGGCCGATGGGCGTCGCGACCACCAGGAGCTTGCCGGCCATCAGTCGCGCGGGATTTCCTGGTCGAGGTTGACGGCGCTGCCGGAGAGGCGGGCGATCAGCATCAGCCGGCGCTTGAACCGGAACTGCTTCTCCAGCCGGACGATCCGCTCGACCGCGGCTTCGTCGTAGCCCCGCGCCACCACCTCGTGGGGGAGGAGGCCGAGGTCGAAGAGCAGGTGGAGCACCTCGTCCGCCGTGGCATAGGAGAAGCCCAGGTCCCCCTCGTCCGTCTGCCCCGGCCAGAGGTCCGCCGACGGCTTCTTGTCGATCACCTGGCCGGGGAGGCCGAGGTGACGCGAGAGCTGCCAGACCTGGCACTTGTAGAGGTCGCCCAGCGGGTTGAGCGAGCTGGCGTTGTCGCCGAAGACGGTCGAGTAGCCGAGCAGGATCTCGGTCTTGTTGGAGGTGCCGAGCACCAGGCAGCCCAGCTTCTTCGCCTGGTCGAAGAGGATGGTCATGCGCTCGCGCGCCATTTTGTTGCCGCGCCGGCCCGGGTCGGCGTCCGGCTCGGCGGTCTCGAAGTAGGCGTCCACCATGGGCGAGATGTCGATCTCGCGGTGCGGGACTCCGAGGTGCCCGGCGACGGCATGGGCGTCCGCGACCGACTCGGGGCTGGAGGTGCGGTACGGCAGCAGGAAGCCGTGCACCCGCTCGGGCCCCAGGGCGCGGACGGCGAGGGCGGCGGCGAGCGAGGAGTCGACGCCCCCGGACAGGCCGATCACCACGCCGTCGGTGCGCGAGGTCTCCACCGCGTCGCGGATGAACGAGGTGAGGACCGCCGACGCCAGCTCGGCGTTCAGCTCCAGCCGGGCCGCCACCTGCTCACGCCGGATCATCGGGGCCCTCGATGTCGTCGCGGATGTCGGCCAGCAGCGGGAGGCTCCAGCGCAGGCGGTCGGCGTCGCGCAGGTCGATCTCGGTGACCAGCAGGTGCTCCTCGAGGAGCGGCGCCCGCTCGGTCAGCTCGCCGCCGGGGCGGACGATGTGGCTGCCGCCGGGGTAGAAGGAGCCCTCCTCCCAGCCCACGCGGTTGCAGTAGGCAACCCAGCAGGTGTTGACCAGTGCCGTGGAGCGGGTGAGCAGCTCCCAGTTCTCCTGGCTGGCGGGGAGCTGGCCGGACCCGACCCGGCCCGGTCCGGCGGAGATGACCACGATCAGCCGGGCGCCGGCGGTGGCGAGGCGCCGGGCGAGGTCCGGATACCAGAGGTCCTCGCAGACCAGGAGTCCGGCGTTCCCCGAGGGGAGGGGCGCCAGGGCCAGGCGCTTGCCGGCGCCGAGGAAGCGCTCCTCCTGGAAGATGCCGTAGGTCGGCAGGTAGAGCTTGCGGTGCACCCAGACCGGGCTGCCGTGCTGGAGCAGCGCGGCGCTGTTGTGGAGGATGCCGCGGCGGTCCTCCTCGACGAAGCCGAGGACGACCGCCATCGGGCCGGCGGCCTCGGCCAGACGGGCGAGGACCGGCGAATCGGCCGGCAGCGCTACGCGCGAGGTCAGGTGGAGGAGCCGGTAGCCGGTGAGCGACAGCTCGGGGAAGACCAGGAGGTCGACCTTCTCCTCCCGGGCGCGCTCGATCCAGGCCAGGTGGCGCTCGGCGTTGGCGGCGACGTCTCCCAGCGCGCAGTCGATCTGGGCGAGGCCGATGCGCAGGATGGAGGGAGCTTCAGCCATGACCGGACGCGATGCTAGCATGACCCCTGAATGCGTACAGTTCCCCTCTTCCGTACTTTGCTGGCGCTCGTCTGCCTGACCGCCGCCGGTACCGCCGGCGCCGGTGCCCAATCCCCGAAACCGCCGGCGCCGACGACCTCGGCGCCTCAGGGCCAGGCCGTGCTCAAAGACCGGATCATCGCGGTGGTGGACGAGGATCCGATCCTCCTCTCGGACCTGGAGCGGGTGATCGCCCTGAACCTCATCCGCCCGCGGGAGGGGGAGGCCGGCGCGGCGTACCGGCGCCGGGTGCTGGGGCAGATGATCGAGCAGCGGCTGCGCCTGCACGAGATCGACCGCTTCGGCCTGGAGCAGGTGCCGGTGGACGAGATCGAGCGCCGGGTGTCCGAGGTCCGCGCCAGCTTCCCCGACGAGGCGGCGTTCCAGAGGACGTTGCGGCAGCAGGGGCTCACCCTGCCGGCCCTGCGCCAGCTCCTCACCCGGCAGCTCGTGGTCATGACCTATGTGGATGAGCGCCTGGGGCCGCGGGTGTTCATCGACTCCGAGGACATCCGCGCCTACTACGACCGCACCCTGGCCCCCGAGATGCAGCGCCGCGGCCAGCCGGTGCCGGCGCTGGAGGACGTCCGCGAGGAGATCCGCACCGTGCTGCGCGAGCAGCGGCTGAACGACGAGATCCGCCGCTGGACCACCGAGCTGCGCGAGGAGGCCGACATCGCCGTCTACCTCGATACCCCCCAGGGGGCACTCCCCCCGGTGGTCAAGACCCTCGACGGGAGCAGCGGGAAGAAGAGCCCGCGGCCGTAGAGACCGCTAGTACAGCGCCTGGTACTCGGCCCAGCCCGACAGGACCTGCTGGAGGTAGCGGCGGGTCTCGTCCGAGGCGACCTTGGTGAAGAACTCCTCGGGCTCGAGGCTGTTGCAGTAGCTCCTCCAGACCACGGCCTGGGGCTCGCCGGCGTCGTAGGCGGCCACCGCGACATGGGTGGCGCCGCCGAAGGCCTGCACGAGCCCGGCGAGGTGGGTGGCCCCCAGCGCCACCGCGACCTCGGGACGGTAGAGGTCCTCGGGGGCGAAGCTGCCGAGGCCGGCCTGCCGCGCCAGGACGCGCGCCCTCGCCGGGGAGAGGTGGGTGAGCCCGCGCTCGCCGGATTCGGTCAGGGAGAGCGGGTCGAACCGGCTCTCGTTGCGGATCACCGCGGCCAGCAGGTCGGGGTCCACCCCCCGGGTGCGGCCCTGGGTCATGAGCAGCTCGCGGTAGGCCGGAGGGTGGAGCGCCTGCCGGAAATCCCGCGGCTGGACCCGCAGCAGGACCCGCTCCGGCGTGCGGCGCCGCAGCTCTTCGGCGAGCTGGATGGAGCGCGGCAGCTCGCCGGCCGAGGCCAGGCGCCGGCTGCCGGTGAGCGCCAGGGAGGGGTTGCGGACCGGGAAGTGCGTGGCGACGGCCGGTCCCCCTTCGTGCCAGAGCCCCAGCGCCAGGAGCATCTCCTCGGGGCGCCGCAGGTCGGACGACCACAGCGGCCACTGGCCCACGGGGACGATCGGCATCCGGAGGAAGGGGGCCGTTCGGGCATCGGCGAGCAGGAGCTGCCGGAGCTGGAAGCCGGCCTTGCGGCCCGCCGGGTCGCCGTCCCCGAGGAGGAGCCAGGCGTCGCGGGCGTTGTCGACGCCCCCCAGGTTGGCGCGGCGGCGCCCCTCGGCCAGCGTGACCCGCGCCAGCGGCTCGGCGGCCAGGCGGCGATGGGCCCCCTGCGCCAGGGGGTGGAGCGCGTCGGCGCGGAGGATCTCCAGATAGGCGGCCACCGCGGCGGTGCCTTCGCCCTGCAGCTCGGCGAGGCGGCCACGCCAGTAGGCCGACTCGATCCGGCTGCCGCGGTCCCCCGCGGTGCGGGCGAGCCAGCCGCCGACGCGGTCGGACCGCCCGCGCACCAAGTCCGAGGCGGCGAGGAAGAGCGAGGCGCGCACGATGGTATGCCGCCACTCGCGCCGCCCGGCGAGAACCTGATAGGTGGCGAGCGCCGGCCCCTCCCGGCCACGCCGCCAGTCGAGGCGCAGGGCGGCGAAGAGCGAGGCCGGGGCCCACTCCGAGCTGGCCGGAGAGGCCTGGTAGGCGGCGCCGAAGCTCTCCACGGCCTTCTGCCAGCGCCCCTGCAGCTCGTGGGCGCGCCCCTGCTGGTGGAGGGCCCGCGCCCGCTGCTCCGGGGTCCGCGCCCGGACCGCCAGGCTGCCGAAGGTGCCGGCCGCCTGGTCGGCGCGTCCCTGCAGGAGCTGCGACTGGCCCAGTGCCTGGAGCACCTCGAAGCTGTCGCGCTGCGACAGGCCCCGCTTGCCGATGGCGCGCCGCAGGTATTGGAGGGCCCGGTCGAGGTCGTGGTGCCGGTAGAAGGACATCCCCAGCAGCATGGGCAGCCGTCCGGCCTCGGATTCGGAGACGAGCCCGGCCAGGCGGTCGGCGGCGGCGCGCGCGGTGTCGTCCCGCACGTTCTCCTCGAGCAGCCCGGTCAGCAGGCTGCGGGCGAACTCGCGCAACTCGGAGCGCTGGGCGCAGTCGGCCTGGCTGAGCAGCAGGAGCCGCCGCTCCCGGGCCGGCATGGTGTCCGGCTTCAGCGGCCGGAGGAGGCGGCAGTCCCCCCCTTTTTCGAGGGTGCGGGCGAGGAGCTGCACGGCCTCGGGGAGGAGGGGCGAGGAGGGGGACGCCTGGGCGAGCGCCGTGGCGATGAGGCCGGCGGCCACCTCGGGGTGGCGCTGCCGCTCCTGCTCGAGCGCCATGCGGTACCGGCTGTAGAACCGGAGCTCCGGCACGGCGAGGGCGTCGGCGAAGGCCTCGCCGGCCCCCCGCGGATCGCCCAGCAGCTCGAGGAGGTGGCCGCGCAGGTAGTCGAGGCCGATACGCCGGGAGGCGTCGGGGCGCTCGCGGGACTCCTGCTCCACCACGTCCAGGGCAGACCGCGGCCGCCCCTCGATCTGTAGTTCGACGAGGGCCGGACGGGGGTCCGTGGCCGCGACGGCCAGGAAAAGCGTGAGAGTGCCGAGCATCCGGGAATCCGGGTGCGCGGGCGGGACGGGTCGGGTCTGCGGCGCGGAGAGCGCTTAGGCCGCCGACGGGATCGCCCACCGCGCCACCCGGGCGCCGAGGGCCTGCAACTTCAGTTCCATGCCTTCGTAACCCCGATCCAGGTGGTAGATGCGGTCGACCACGGTCTCCCCCTCCGCCGCCACGCCGGCCAGCACCAGGCAGGCGGAGGCGCGCAGGTCGGTGGCCATGACCCCGGCGCCGGTGAGTGGCGTCGGCCCGTGGATCACGGCCTTGCCGCCGTCGACGCGCACGTCGGCGCCCATGCGGGCGAGCTCCGGCGCGTGCTGGAAGCGATTTTCGAAGATCGTCTCGCTGATCGTGGCCTCGCCGGCGGCCTGGGTCATCAGCGCCATGTACTGCGCCTGGAGGTCGGTGGGGAAGCCGGGATGGGGGCAGGTTTCGATGCTTCGGGCCTGCAGATTCCCGTCGGCGCTCACCCGGACGCCCTCCGGCAAGACCTCCACTTTGGCGCCCACCTCGGCCAGTTTGTCCAGCAGCGGCGCCAGATCGGCGGGGACCGCCTGCTCCAGCAGCACGTCGCCGCCGGTCATCGCCGCCCCGACGAGGTAGGTCCCGCCCTCGATGCGGTCGGGGATGATGGCGTGCTCGGAGCCCCCCAGCCCGTCCACGCCCTCGATGGTGATGGTGGATTCGCCGGCGCCGTGGATGCGGGCGCCCATCGCGTTGAGCAGGTTGGCGAGGTCGACCACCTCGGGCTCCAGGGCGCAGTTCTCGAGCACGGTCGTGCCGCGGGCGAGGGCGGCGGCCATCAGGACGTTCTCCGTGCCGGTGACCGTGGGCATGTCGAAGCGGAAGCGGGCGCCGGTGAGCCGCGGCGAGGTGGCCTCCACGTAGCCGCGGTCGAGGCGGACCTCGGCGCCCAGGGCGGTGAGCCCCTTGAGGTGCTGGTCGATGGGGCGGACGCCGATCGCGCAGCCGCCGGGCAGCGACACCCGGGCGTGGCCGAGCTTGGCGAGGAGCGGCCCGAGCACCAGGACGCTCGCCCGCATC
>DASPJI010000227.1:0-2254 GCA_035628695.1 Thermoanaerobaculia bacterium
CCCCGCGGCCGGCCATGGACGGCCGCTACATCGAGACCACGCGCCAGGACTGGCTGACGGCGCTGGAGATCTCGGCCTACTCGCTGGTCTCGGTGGCGCGGGAGGCCGAGCCGCTGCTCAGCGAGGGGGGCGGGATCGTCACCCTGACCTACTACGCCGCCGAGAAGGTGGTGCCGAAGTACAACGTCATGGGCATCGCCAAGAGCGCGTTGGAGGCGAGCGTGCGGTATCTCGCGTACGAGCTGGGCAAGAAGGGGATACGGGTCAACGCCGTCTCCGCCGGCCCGGTGCGCACCGTCGCAGCGCGGAGCATCCCTGGCTTCATGAAGATGTTCAACCGGGTGGCCGACATGGCCCCCCTGGGCCGCAACGTCACCCACGAAGAGGTGGGCAACCTCGGCCTCTTCCTCCTCTCCCCCCTCGCCCTGGGCATCACCGGCGAGACCGTCTACGTGGACGCCGGCTTCCACGTGATGGGGATGGAGCTGGGGGAGTAGCGCGGGCCTCGTCAATGGGATAAAAAGGCCGGGGCGTGCACGCACACGCCCCGGCGGTTCAGCGGATCAACGGCACATCAGGACTCGGGCTCGTCCACCTCGGGCTTCCCGGTCTCAGGAGCCGCCGGCTGGGCCGCCGGCTTCTTGACCGTCGGCTCCTCCTCCTTGCGCGCCCGGCCGCGATACGGCTGCAGGCCGAACTCCACCAGCTTCTCGTTGCGCGTCCCGTAGTGCTCCTTGAGGCCGACCCAGAAGAAGTTCAACAGCTTGCGGCCTTCCTCCAGCGCAGCCGTGAGGCGCTTGGTCGTCTGCTGCTTGCTGTAGCGGTAGGTATTCTGCTCGTTCGAGAGCGTCACGATCTCGGTGAGCAGGTTCTGCAGCTTGACGCGCGGCACCGTGAACTGGGGCAGCTCGTCAATGTTGACCTCCAGCTTCTTCAGGAGGTTCTCCATCTCCTTGCGGATACCGTCCTGTTTGTAGGGCAGAATGGGCATCTTCAATTCCTTTCGTTCCATGATCCTTCGTCGGTTTGAGGGGTGCGGGCCTTTTCAGCCCAGGGACTTGGCGAGATCGAGGACCGCGTCGGACAGCCCGCCGCGGCTCTTCGGATGGAGGACCACCAGCACCCGTGATCCCGAGAGGGTGATGTCCGCGGGCTGCTTCGCACGGGCGGCGAACGCTCCGGCGAAGCCGGCGAAGGCCGAGGCCACCTGGTGGTCCGGGAACTCGCGCACCCGGTGGAGGGTCTGCCCGCGCCGGGCGAACCGCCACCCCGGCATCGAGCGCAGCTTGTCCTGCACCCGCTCGGCCTTCAGCTTGTCCTGGACGCGCTCGGCCTTGAGCTTCTCCCCCCGCGGGCGGATCAGCTTCCTCTGAACGGGCTCGTTGGTCTTGTTCTGCAGCGTTTCCATACAGCTACTCCTTTGTAAGTTCCGGGCCTTCATGGCACCGGAAAGTCGATCTCCTGGTCATGCCGGCGGGCTGATCGGCGATTCGCCTTCCTGCCCTCCTGTCTATGTATACGGATGAACCCGTTCGCGCGTCGACCGTTTTGGGAAAATTTTTTCGACAAAATTTATAGGGATTCGGTTTAAGCAGAGCAATAGCTGACCGGCAGGCTGGAGTGCCGAAAAAGGACGAGGCGATGGTTGGGGACCCGCGGGTTCCGGTTAGACGGCGGCCGGCACGGCTCGGCGGGGGTGCTGCGGTGCTACAGACTTTCAGGCCGCCGGAGGGGGTTCGACCCGCTTCCCGGCCAAGCGCAGTGCGATTCGTAGGGCACAAGCCGAGCAAGAAGCCCGTTCTGCCAGCTCCGAGCCGGCGGCCGAAGCCGCCCAGGCCAGCGTCTCGGTCGCTCCCTGGAGGCGCAGGTCGGCGGCGCAGGCCCGGCGCACTTCGGCCAGGCGCTCGGCGATCTCGCCGGCGCGGCCGAGGGAGGCGAGCAGTCCGGCGAGCTCGACGCCGGCCACGGCCGCCTCGGCCATCAAACCTTCGGCGAAGAGCTTGGCCAGGATCTGCTCCATCAAGGCGAAGGCCTGCTCGGTTTCCCCGAGGCGCGCCAGCACCCGGCCTTCCAGCCAGTAGACGCGGACCTGTTCCAGCTCGGCGCGGATCTGGCCATAGATCCTGTGAGCGCCCCGGAGAGCAGCGCGGGCGTCGGCGGCCATCTCGATGTCCACCAGCCCCAGAGCCAGCGCAAGGCATGCCCGCGCCGCCAGCCCCGGATGCGTGTGAGGATCCAGCAGCTCCATGGAGAG
>DASPJI010000228.1:0-2359 GCA_035628695.1 Thermoanaerobaculia bacterium
CCTCCATCACCGTGCTCCAGGGCCGGGCCTCCGGGGGCCGCAGGGGGCGCACGGCGTGGCGGAGCCGCGGAGCCATCGTCCAGACGTGGGGCAGCAGGGGCATGGCGGAATGGTAACCGCAAGGGGGTGTTATGGTGGGGATGATGGCTGGACGATGGGGCTCTCGCCGTTTCGACCTCGAGCAGGCCGACCGCCGGCTCCTGCAGGTAGTCACCGACGCCATGGACGGCGCCGCGGCCCTCTCCGGCCATCGCCTCGCCTGCCGGCCGGGCTGCGACGAGTGCTGCCACGGGCCGTTCCCCATCAACGCCCTGGACGCCTGGCGCCTCCGCCGGGGGCTGGCCGAGCTGGCTGCCCGGGATCCCGAGCGCGCCGCGGCCGTGGTGGATCGCGCGCGGACGCTGGTCCCTCTTCTCGCCGCGGATTTCCCCGGCGCCCCGGAGCTCGGGGTCCTGTCCGAGGACGAGGAGGCGGAGGAGGCCTACTTCGGCCGCCACGCAGCGCTCCCCTGCCCCGCCCTCGATCCCGTGACCCGGCGCTGCGACCTCTACGCCTACCGGCCCCTGACCTGCCGCACCTTCGGCCCGCCGGTCCGCCTCGGCGCCGCGGACCTCCCCCCGTGCCGCCTCTGCTTCCAGGGCGAGCCGGAAGCGGCCATTGAATCCTGCCGCGCCGAACCGGACCCGCACGGCCTCGAAGACCGCTTGGTAGCCCGCCTCGGCCAGGATGAGGAGACCCTCATCGCCTTCGTCCTGGCAGACCGCTTGCACAAGGGCGAGGATGAGAGCTCATAGAGAGTTCTGCATTCTTTGTGTCAGCAGGAGGTTCCGATGAGCGAAAAGACGACTGGACGCGTGGTGCGCGGACTCGCCATCGCCATGTTCTTCCTCGCCCTGGTGCCGACGCAGGGCCGGGCCGTGGATTTCGGAGTCCGGGGCGGCCTCTACAGCGATGCCGAGGCGGGCTTCGTCGGCGTGGAGCTGCTCACGCCGGTGACCCGGAAGTGGTTCTTCAACCCCAACCTCGAGTATGTCTTCGTGGACGATGGCGACCTCTACACGGGCAACCTCGACTTCCACTACGACTTCGACACGCGCAATCCGTTCTACCTTTGGGCCGGCGCGGGCGCGGCGATCATCCGTTCCGAGGCCGATCCACCGGCCTTCTGCCGGAACTGTGATTCGGACGCCGAGACCGACCTGGGTGTGAACCTCCTGGGCGGCATCGGCTTCGGCAAGGGGCAGGCGCTCCGGCCGTACGTCCAGGGCAAGGTGATCCTGTCGGACGAGACCGAGGCGTCGATCGCCGTCGGCATCCGCTTTCATTGAGGTGACGGAGGCTTGGAGGGCTCGGGCAGCCGCGTGGACTGCCAGGCGGCCAGCCGCCAGAGCCCATCCTTCCTGACGTAGACGGAGGTGAACCGGACCGGGAGGACCAGAGCCTGCCCCCGGCTCTCGACCCGCAGGGACGCCCGGCCGGTCACCACCGCCGTCTCGCCGTAGACCCGCACCGCCACCTCCTCCGGATCGATGGCCTGGTAGACCAGGCCACCGGCTGCGATCGACTCCAGGAACTGGGCCTTGCTCTCCACCTGCCCGGTGGAGTGGGTGTAGGTAAGGTCGTCCGCCAGGAGGCGCTCCAGCGCCTGGCGGTCCCGGGCGACCATGGCCGCGAACCGCTGGGCATCGGCGGCCCGGACGTCGGCCTCGGCATTCGGAGCCTGGGCGTAGGCCCCGTCACCGGTCAGAACCAGGAGAACCAGCGCGAGCATCGCCCGCCGGGTCGTACGCATCGTCATCCTCTCTCCTTTCGAAGCTCCTCCAGTATATTGACGCGATGCCAGCGATCCGTGTCCATCTCCTGATCCTCGGCCTCGCCCTGCTGAGCGCCGTCCCTTCCGGCCAGGCCCAGACGCCTCCGGCCGCCTCCGCTCCCCAGGCTGCCCCGGCAACTCCGGCGGCTCCGGAGCCCACCATGTCCTTCGAGGAGTACGACCCGCGCTCGACGCTGGTGGTGCCGGAGCATCCGGTGCCGCGAGCCCGCTACCCCTTCATCGACGTCCACAGCCACCAGCGGGCGTCGACCATGACGTCGGAGCAGGTGGACGAGTTGGTGGCGGCCATGGACGGGCTCAACATGGCGGTGATGGTGAACCTCTCGGGCGGCAGCGGCGAGACCTTCCAGAAGGGCTGGACCCATCTCTCCAGCCGGCACGCCAAGCGGTTCATCCAGTTCGCCAACGTCGACTTCGAGAAGATCTCGGAGCCCGGCTTCGGCGAGCGGGCGGCGGCGCAGCTCGCGGAGGACGTGAAGAACGGCGCCCGCGGCCTCAAGGTGTTCAAGAACCTGGGGATGTTCC
>DASPJI010000229.1:0-5589 GCA_035628695.1 Thermoanaerobaculia bacterium
CCAGCAGGGCGCCGACCGGCACGTCGAACGAGGGGGCGACGGGGCCGTCCGCCAGCAGGCGCGACACCTCCTCGAAGCGGCGGCGGTGGGTGCGCAGCCCCTCCTCCTCGGCGAACGGGCGGAGGGAGAGGGCGCGCTCCCGGCCGAGGTCGCTGGCCGCGAGCTGCGCCACGAGGGCGAGCAGGCCCGGGAACTCCAGCGCCTGGGAGGTCGCCTCCGAGAGGATGGGCGAATCGATAGGAGGAAATGCGTCGTCCACGAGGTCCAGTCTATCTCCGATGCTCGTCTCCGTGCCGCCCCCTATCTAATAAGGAAGCGGCGCCTTGTCCGCCGGGCCCCGAATGAAGAGAAGAGGGCCTCAGCTCACCCACTGCAGGGGGCGCATGGAGCGGCGGAGCCGGGCGGAGCCGCCGAGGAACCTGGCGACCTCGATGAAAAACGTCAGGTTGCCGGGCTCGAATTCCGCGGTGCGCTGGAAGACGATCAGGGCCGAGACCACGTCGCGGGTCACGCCCTTGGCGAGGTAGACGGGGGACATGTCGTCCGACAGCCGGCGCATCTCGGGGTCGCGGCCGCGGCGGGCATAGACCACGGCCAGCTCGAGGGAGACGAAGGCGGCCTCCGGCCCCATCCGCTGGCGCAGGAAGCCGGCCCGCGCCTCCATCAGCGCCGCCTCGGCGTCGTCGAAGCGGCCGAGCGCCTCGTCGGCCTTGCCCTCCAGCCAGCGCAGGCGGGTGAGGGCGAGGGCGTCGCCGTCCTCCTCGTGGAGCCGGCGCAGCTCGCGCAACGGCCCGCCGGTCTCCTCCGGCCGGCCGGCTTCGAGCAGCATGGTGACCAGCCCGGCGAGGGCGCGGGCGCGCAGCGGCCGCTCGAGGCCCTCCCCGGCGAGCGCGAGCCCCTCCTGGAGCGCCGCGACCGCGGTGAGCCCCCAGCCGGGCTCGCCGAAGACGGCCTGCTCGAGGGAGGACTGGCGTAGCGCCTCCTCTCCCAGGGCCATCCCCTTCTGGATCAGCAGCCGGCCGCGGAGGTGGCGCTCGCCCGCGGCCCGGTAGAGGGCGGCGGCGCGGTCGAAGCGGGCCGCCGCCTCGTCGAGATGGCGGGGCTGCCGCTGCTCGGCATGGAGCTGGGCGGCGAGGGCGAGCACCTCGGCCTCCTCCAGCGGATCGGCCGGCCCGACCGTGCCGGCCGCTCCGGCCGCTCCGGCGGCGGCCTGGCCGAGGAGGAGCTCGGCGGTGTCGAGGGCGCGCCGGGCGCCTGGGAGGTCGGCGGCGAGCCGGCGCGCGTTGCCCAGCCAGGCCCAGGCGCGGGCCTGAACGCCGCGGACGAGCGTGGCGGTGCCGTCCAGCTTCCCGTCCAGCTTCTCGGCGACGGCCAGGGCGAGCTCGGCGGCCTCGAGCGCGCCGATGGCCTGGGCGGGCTGGCCGGGATCGGCGTCGCGGACCCGGTCGAGCAGCAGCTCGCAGAGGGGGAGGGAGCGGAAGCGGCCGTCGGCGTGCACCAGGGCGACCCGGCGGGAGGGGGGCTGGCGCAGCAGCTCGCCGAGCAGCCCAGGGGCCGCGCGGCGCTCCGCCGCCAGCCGCTCCAGGGCGGGGCCGTGGCGCTCCAGCAGGCGGTCGAGGACGGTATCGTAGGCGATGTCGCAGGCTTCCGGGGACGGCGCCCGCTTCCAGAGCCGGCGCGTCTCGGCGATGCAGAGGGGGCAGCCGGTGACCAGATGGCGGACGATCCCGCGGCTCTCCGCGATTTCCAGCTCGCCGCGGACGAACCGTTCCAGGAGGTCCGTGTCAGGGTGTAACTCGGGCATGATCTCCCCCTTTTTTGCGATCCGGAAGCACCGAAGACCCGGCGAAACCAGTTTGCTGAAAACAAAATTCGAAGTGGCTATCGAACACATCTTGTCGCGGAAAACAACTGTAGCGGACATATCGCCCCGGCGTCAAGCAACGGGGGAGCTGGAAAAGAGAATCTCGTGTTCGATCTAAGTCATTGATCTAGAAAAGCTTGCGCTTGCAACGAGGGCGTGGGAGAGGATACATTTCCGCGCATGTCCATCTTTCATGGCCTTGGAAGGGCCCTTCGCTGGCTCCGTGACAGGCAGGGCAAGAGACAGTACCAGGTGGCGGACGCGGCCGGAATCACAAAGGCCATGCTTTCCGCTTACGAGACCGGCAAGCAGAAGCCGTCGCTCGAGACCCTGGAAAAGATTCTCACTGCCCTGGACTGTGATCTCAATGACCTCCACAACGCTCTGCAGATCGTGAACGAGCGTCCGGAAGCGATCCGTCGCCCCGGTGCTCTGCAGCAGGGTGGCGGCATGTGGCCGCCGTTCCGCACCGGTCTGCCCGAACCCGAAGGCTTCGACTCGGGTCCGGACGTCTACCGCGTCCTGGGCCTCAGCCGGGCACTGCCTCCGAGTGCGGAACAGGCGCTGAGCGAGATGCTGGACGGCTTCCACAAGTTCCTGCGCTATCTCCATGGCAGGACGGTCGGAAGCTCCGCTCCGGTGCCTCCGCCTCCGCCGCCGGTTTCGGACGACAGCGAGCCGTTCGACGAGGCTCCCTGACTCCCGGGCTCCGGAGCTTTTCTCCGGTCCCGGCTCCCCTCGCAGGCGTCCTGCCGTAGAGGGGAGCGTGCCCTGCGCACAGATCTTGCACTGTGCCCTCCGCGTGCCGTGAGATCCACTCACGGCCCGCGGACGCACGGACGCGTCGCGAGTATACAGGCGAGGCGGAGATCATGGAGCCGAGGGGTGCTGCGAGCTATCGGGGTGGTTCAGGCGAGCCCGCCTGGTCCAACGGAAGCGCGAGCCGTCGCGTCCACGGCGACCTCGAACGCCGCGTGGCCCGCCTGCGCCACGGCGACCACCTCTGTCTGATCTACGACGCGGTCCAGGAGCAGACGGCGGCGCTGGTCGCCTTCGTCAAGGGGGGCCTCGCCGCGGGCGACCGCTGCCTGTTCGTCGGCCATCCGGTGAGCGGCAGCCGCCTGGAGCGGGCCCTCGCCGAGGCCGGGGTCCGGGCCGGCCGCGAGGCCGAGCGCGGCGCCCTCGTCCTGCTGTCCGACCGCGAGATGTGGCTGCCGGCCGGCCGCTTCGAGCCGGGCGCGGTCATGGACCTGCTGCGCCAGGCGGAGCAGCAGGCGCTGGACGACGGCTTCTCCGGCCTGCGCGCGAGCTGGGACCTGGGCTGGGTCCTCGAAGGGATCCCCGGCTCCGAGCAACTGGCGCCGCCGCTGACCGACCGCCTGGTGGAGCTCGAGGCCCACCTCAACCGCTTCCTCTCCGGCAGCCGCACCGCGGCCCTCTGCCGTTACCCCCGGCGCCATTCGCCCCCCGAGCTGGTGCAGGACATCCTGCGCACCCATCCGCTGGCGCTGCTCGGCGACCAGCTCTGCCCGAACGTCTTCTACGAGCCGTCGGAGATGGTCCTCGACCACCCGACGTCCGGCGAGCGGGTGGACTGGATGATCGCCCGGCTGCGCAGCGCCCGGCTCAACGAGCAGAAGCTCGAGGAGGTCAATTTCCGGCTGTCGCAGAGCCGGGCGGCGCTGGCGCGGGCGGACCGGGCCAAGGAGGACCTGCTGGGCATGCTCGCCCACGAGCTGCGCAACCCGCTGGGGACGATCAGCAACGCGCTGCAGATCCTGCGCCTGCAGGGGGAGGGGGACGAGACCTGGAAGCGGACCCTCGACGCCGCCGAACGCCAGGTGCTCCACCAGGCGCTGCTGGTCGACGAGCTGCTCGAGGCGTCGCGGGTGACCCGCGGCGAAGTCGAGCTGAACTGCGAGCAGCTCGACCTCGGCCGCCTGGTGCGCGAGACGGTGGAGGGCTACCGGGAGACGCTGCGCAACTCGGGCCTGCATCTCGAGCTGGAGCTGCCCGAGGGGCCCCTGCCCGTGCACGGCGACCGGCTGCGCCTCTCCCAGGTGCTGGCCAACCTGCTGCGCAACGCGGCCAAGTTCACCTCTCCGGGCGGCCGCGTCTGGGTGCGGGCGGGGCGCGCCGCCGAGGGGGGGCGCGCCGAGGTGACGGTGCGCGACGACGGTGTGGGCATCCCGCCGGAGGTGCTCCCGCACGTGTTCGAGATCTTCACCCAGGCCGACCGCAGCCTCGACCGGTCCGCCGGCGGGCTGGGGGTGGGGCTCGCCGTCGTCCGCGGCCTCGTCGACATGCACGGCGGCGAAGTGGAGGCGCGGAGCGCCGGCGCCGGCCAGGGGGCCGAGCTCACCCTGCGCCTGCCGCTCGCGGCCGGCGCCCAGGTCTCCCGGCCCGCCGAGGCCGGTTTGCCCGCCGAGCCCGCCGGGCCGCTCTCCGCGCACGAGGAGGCGCGGCGCATCCTGGTGGTGGAGGACAACCCCGACGCGGCGGCGACCATGCGCGACTTCCTGGAGCTCTCCGGCCACCAGGTGGCGCTCGCCAACAACGGCACCGAGGGGGTCCAGGCGGCCCGCGACTTCCATCCGGAGGTGGTGCTCTGCGACCTGGGGCTGCCCGGCATGGACGGCTTCCAGGTGGCGGCGGCGCTGCGCAGCGATCCGGCGACCGCCTCGGCGAAGCTGATCGCGGTCACCGGCTACGGCCGCGACGAGGACCGCCGCCGCTCGCGGGAGGCGGGCTTCGACGTCCACCTCACCAAGCCGGTGGACCCCGCGCAGCTCAAGCGGGTGATCCAGGAGGAGGTGCCCGTCGCCACCGCTCCGCCGGAGCCCGTCCGTCAGGCCGGCAGCAGCGCGTAGCGCAGGACGAAGAGGGCGGCGAGCACCGCCATCAGCCAGTGCACCTCGCGCCATCGCCGGGCGGCCAGCTTCACCAGCACATAGACGACGATGCCGGCCGCCAGGCCGTGGGAGATGTTGAAGGTGAGCGGCATCAGGAGCGCGGTGAAGAAGGCGGGGGCCGCCTCCGTGGCGTCGTTCCAGTCGATCTCGCGCACCGCCCGCACCATCAGCGTCCCCACCACGATCAGCGCCGGCGCCGTCACCGGCGTCAGCCCCTCCGCCGTCGCCTGCCCCATCCATCCCACCAGCGGCGCCAGGAAGAGGCTGGCGAGGAGCAGCACGCCCGTGGCGAGGCTGGCGAGGCCGGTCCGGGCGCCCACGCCCACCCCGGCGCCGCTCTCGATGTAGGAGGTCACCGGCGGAGTGCCGAAGAGCGCGCCGGCCACCATGCCGCCGGCGTCCGCCGCCAGCGCCCGCTCGATGCGCGGCAGCTTCCCGTCGCGCAGGAAGCCGGCCTCGTGGGCGACGCCCATCAGCGTCCCGAGGGTGTCGAAGAGGGCGAAGAAGAGCAGCACCAGCAGGGAGGGGAGGTACTCGAGCCGCAGCGCGCCGAGCAGGTCGATCTGCAGGCCGGGCAGCGCCAGGCTGGGCGCCGACAGCAGCGCGGCCGGCGGCGCCAGGACGCCGGTGGCGAGGGCGGCCGCCAGGGTCGCGACCAGACCCCAGAAGATGGCGGTGGCGACGCCGGCCGCCATCAGCGCGAGGCTGAGGGCGAGGCCGAACAGGGTGAGGAGGGCCGGGCCGGTCGTCAGGTCCCCCATGGCGACCAGGGTGTTGGGGTCCGCCCGCACGATGCCGCCGTGCTGCAGGCCG
>DASPJI010000230.1:0-2189 GCA_035628695.1 Thermoanaerobaculia bacterium
GGGATCTGCAGGGAACCCGCGAGTACTGCCGCGCTCTCGGCGAGCGCAAGGAGAAGCGCATGCGATGGACGGAAGCGCTCGAGGAGCTCGGCCAGGACGTCCGGTACGCCGGCCGGCAGCTCTGGAAGAGCCCGGCGTTCACCCTGGTGGCGGTGCTGACCCTCGCCTTGGGCACGGGGGTCACCACGGCGATCTACAGCGTCGTGGACACCGTGCTGCTCCGGCCCCTCCCCTTCGCCGAGCCGGACCGGCTGGTGCGCGTCCTCCCCTTGACCCGTGAGGGCAGCCAAGACGCCTTCTCCGTCCTCAACTTCCTGGATTGGCGGCGGCAGAGCACCTCGACCGGCGGCAGCCGCGGTGCCGCGTCCTATGACGGCGTGACCCTCAACCTGAGCGGCGACGGCGAGCCCGAGCGGCTGCAGGGGATGTCGGTGAGCGCCAGCTTCTTCTCGGTCCTGGGTGTGAAGCCGCTCCGCGGCAGGTTCTTCACCGAGGGAGACGAGCGCGCCGGCGCACCCCGGGTGGTGGTGGTCTCGGAAGAGCTCTGGCGGCGCAGCTTCGGCGCCGACCCCGGCCTCGTCGGCCGGGCGATCACGTTGAACGGCGAGCCCTCCACGGTCGTGGGGATCACGGCGCGGGGGGCCCGCTATCCGTTCAAGCCGGACCTCTGGATCCCCTTCGTGCTGGACGAAGACGCGCTGAATCCCACCAACCGCGGCGCCCTCTTCCTCAACGCCATCGCCCGCCTCGAGCCGGGGGTGTCGCTCGAGAAGGCGCGGGCGGAGGCGGCGGCCATCGCCCGGCGGCTCGAGCTCCAATACCCCGAGGCCAACACGGGCATGGGCATGACGGTGGAGCCGATGCAGTCCGACATCGTGGCGGACGTGCGCCTCCCGCTCCTCGTCCTCATGGGGGCCGTGGTGTGCGTCCTGCTCATCGCCTGCGTCAACGTGGCGAACCTGCTGCTGGTGCGGGCGGCGGCGCGGGAGAGCGAGATCGCCATCCGCTCGGCCCTGGGAGCGGGCCGGTCGCGCATCATCCGGCAGCTCCTGACGGAGAGCGTCGGCCTCGCCCTGCTCGGAGGTGCGGCCGGCGTCCTCCTGGCGCACTGGCTGACCCGGCTGCTGGTCCGTCTCGCGCCGGAGGGGACGCCGCGGCTCGACGAGGCGGGCATCGACGCGCCGGTGCTGCTCTTCGGCCTCGGGGTGACGATCCTCACCGGCCTCCTCTTCGGGCTCGTGCCGGCGCTCCAGGCTTCGCGGCCGGACCTGAACCGCACGCTCAAGGAGGGGGCGCGCGGCGCCAAGGGGGGCGGCGGCCGGGTGCGCCACGCCCTGGTGGTGGTAGAGACCGCTCTGGCGGTCATCCTCCTTGCCGGCGCCGGCCTCCTCATCCAGAGCTTCGCCCGGCTGCAGCAGGTCGATCTCGGCTTCGACACCGAGGGTGTGGTGACGTTCCGCTTCGTGCTCCCCGGGACCAAGTATCCGGAGCGCCCGCAGATCGAGAGCTTCGTCAACGGTATCGTGGAGCGGGTGGAGCGGCTCCCGGGCGTCCGCACCGCCGGAGCCGGCTTCATCATGCCGCTGTCCGGCTCGGACTTCAGCCTTTCGTTCACCGTGGAGGGGAGGCCTCCCGTGCCCCAGGGTCAGGAGCCTGCCATCAAGGTCCAGGTAGCCACTCCGGAGTTCTTCCAGGCTCTGGGCATCCCGCTGGTGCGCGGCCGCATCTTCGACGCGCGGGACCGCCAGGGAGCGCCGCGCGTGGTGCTGCTGAACCAGGCGGCGGCGCGCCGCTACTTCCCGGGAGAGAACCCTCTGGGCAAGCGTATCCAGCTCGGCTGGGTGCGGGACGACGAGCGCCAGGGCGGCGAGGTGGTGGGGATCGTCGGCGACATGAAACAGGTGGGCCTCGACCAGCCGGCGGAGCCTGAGCTCTACATGCCGTTCGCCCAGTCGCCGGTTGCGTCCATCTCGGTGGTGATGCGCGCCTCCGGCGATCCGGCGGCGCTGGCCGCGGCGGCGCGGGCCCAGGTCCGGGAGGCGGACCCCGACCTGCCCATCTACAACCTCGGTCCGCTGAGCGACTCCATCGCCGCCGCCTCCGCCCAGCCACGGTTCTACATGCTCCTGCTGGGCGCCTTCGCGGCGGTGGCGCTGCTCCTCGCGGCGGTGGGGATCTACGGCGTGATG
>DASPJI010000231.1:0-11743 GCA_035628695.1 Thermoanaerobaculia bacterium
CGTCGACTCGCCCGACCTGGCGCTCAACGTCTCGCGCGAGATGCTGCAGCAGGACCGCCACATCACCCTGATCCGCAAGGGCCTCACCAAGAAGGTCCTCGACGTCCTCGACGAGATGCGCGACAAGGAGCCGGACACCTACCTCAACTTCTGGAAGGAGTTCGGCCGCGCCATCAAGGAGGGGGTGAGCTCCGACTACGAGAACAAGGAGAAGCTCCTGGAGCTCCTGGTCTTCCAGTCGTCCAACCACCCGGAGAAGCTGACGACGCTGCGCGAGTACGTGTCGCGGATGAAGGAGGACCAGAAGGAGATCTTCTACCTCACCGGCGATTCCCGGGCGCAGGTGGAGAACTCACCCCACCTCGAGGCGTTGAAGGACAAGGGGATCGAGGTCCTCTACCTGATCGACACGGTGGACGAGCTGCTCACCCAGTCGCTCCACGAGTACGACGGCAAGAAGCTGAAGTCGGTAGGCAAGGGCACGGTCAACCTCGGCAACGAGGAGGAGAAGAAGCAGACCGAGGAGGCGCTCAAGGCCAAGGAGGAGGAGCTCAAGCCGCTGCTCGACGCCATGCAGCAGAAGCTCGACACCTGGGTCAAGCAGGTGCGCCTCACCAACCGCCTCACCACTTCGCCGGTCTGCCTGGTGGGCGCCGAGCACGACTACAGCCCGCAGCTCGAGAAGCTCCTGCAGAAGGGCAAGGGGGGCGGCCCCAAGCAGCGCCGGATCATGGAGCTCAACCCCAACCACCAGATCCTGGGCCGGTTGAAGGAGCGCTTCGAGCAGAACGCCGAGGACCCGCTGGTGGAGGACTACGCCCAGCTCCTCTTCGGCTACGGCCTGATCTCCGAGGGCGCCGAGCTCGAGGACCCGGTGCGCTTCAACCGCGCCATGGCCGACCTGATGACGCAGAACCTCGGCACGCCGGCCGCCTGAGGCGGCCGCCGATCCGGGTGACCCTCCGCCCGCCGCTCCGGCCGCCCTACCCGGCGAGCCCGGCGCGGCGGGTTTCTCTTTGGAGCGGAGCGGGAGCGGCGGCGCTGGCGGGGGTGGCGGTCACCTTGCCGAAGCGGCGCTCCCGGGAGTGGAACTCCCGCACCGCCTCGGCCAGGTCGGCGGCGCCGAAGTCGGGCCACATGCGGTCGGTGAAGACCAGTTCGGCGTAGGCGCACTCCCAGAGCAGGAAGTCGGACAGCCGCTTCTCGCCGCCGGTGCGGATGAGGAGGTCGACGTCGGGCACCGGCCCGCCGTCGTGGGGCGGCTCGGCGAGGAAGCGGGCGAACGCCTCGCGCGACAGGTCCTCGGGACGGCCGAGGCGGCCCAGGCGCGACGCGGCGCGCAGGATGGTGTCGCGCGCCGAGTAGTCGACGGCGATGCGCAGCCGGAAGGGCCCGGCGCCGGCGGTCGCCGCCTCGGCCGCCTCGATGGTCTCCAGCAGCCGCGGGGGGAGGCGGTCCCGCCGGCCGATGACGTGGATGCGCACGCCGTTCTCCGCGCAACGCTCCGCCTCGGTGACCAGATAGCGCCGGAACAGGCGCATGAGCGCCCGCACCTCGCCGTCAGGCCGGCGCCAGTTGTCGGACGAGAAGGCGAACAGGGTCAGCGTGCCGATCCCCTGGTCGCGCGCCGCCTCCACGGTGCGGCGCACCGCCTCGGCGCCGGCCACGTGGCCGGCGGTCCGCGGCCGTCCCCGGGAGACGGCCCAGCGGCCGTTGCCGTCCATGATGATCGCCACATGAAGCCTGCTGGTCATCGCTCTTCTCCTGGGATCAACCGAGCCGGGTGGCGTGGATGATGGCTTCCATGTGGTCGAGATAGCGCTCGAGGGCGCGCCGGCCTGAAGGGGTCAGCCGGTACTCCGTCTTCGGCACCCGCCCCTCGAAATACTTCGCGCAGGTGACGTAGCCGGCTTCCTCGAGCTTCCGGGCGTGGACGCTCAGGTTGCCGTCGGTGGTCTTGAGCAGCCGCTTGAGGTCGTTGAAGGTCAGGTGCTCGTTGACCGCCAGCGCGCTCACGATGCCGAGGCGGATCCGCTCGTGGATGAGGCGGTCGAGGTCGAGCGCCGCCTGCTGGGCCAGACCTTCTCCCATACCGGCGCGCTCCTCGGGCTCCCCGTCGGCGGGACCACCCGCGGGGCCGCCGGGCTCGTGGGGCACTCGCTTCGCCCTAGCCACCGTGCCTCCAGGCGATGATCGCCCCGAAGACGATGTGGAGGCCGCCGAAGCCGGCGGCCATCAGGAGGTCGCTCCACACCGGCGGCGCGGCGAAGACCACCGCCGCCAGCGCCACCACCCCCAGCGCCATGAACGCCATGCCCATGACCGGCACGGTCCGCACCGCGTAGGCGCCGCCGGTCACCACACCGGTACCGTAGAGCAGCAGCCAGAGGCCGGGGAGCACCGCCACCGAGCCCTGGAAGAAGAGGACGAAGGTCAGCAACGCCCCGGAAACCAGCGGCGCGAACAGCGCCAGGGCGAACCGGCGGACCGTCCCGGAGAGCAGCGTGGCGCCGGTCCGGCGGGCCTTCCAGACCATCGCGCCGGCGGTGATGAGCACCGCCACCACGGCCTCGGTCAGCCAGGTCAGCAGCCACGCCGTGGCGCTCCCCTGGCGCGCGGCGATCCAGGCCGCCACCAGCGCGGTCAGCCCCACCGCCACCTCCCCCACTCCCGACACGCCGGTGAAGCAGGCCGCCCCCTCCATGGTCTCGCGGATGAACCGCAGGTGGTCCAGCGCCCGCAGATGAAGGGCGGGGGGCGGCTCGGCCATCCGGGGGCGGTTGGGGCGGGGCTCGATCACGGGAACACCATACTCCCGCGGCACCCAGCCCGTCAAGTACTTTTCGGCGCAAAGTCGAGCAGCCCCGCCGCGACGGCGCCCGCGACCTCGCCCGCGGACCACGCCCTCTCCACCCCAGCCCGGAACCCTCCGCCTTCAGGCCGGAGCCGTCCTCACGGATTCCGCGGCCGTCCGCCTTCAGCCGGGAGCCGGGAGCCGCTCGCGGCTGGAAATGAGCCGTCCCACCCTGGAACGGAACGGCTCGCCTTCAGCAAGAAGCCGTCCATCCCTGGACTGGAGCGGCTCCCATTCAGCATGGAGCCGTCGCTACAGGTTCAGGAGCCTTCCCGGCTCAGGGTGGACATCTCCATTTCCAGACGGAGAGGCTCCACCGTGGAAATGGAGGCCTCCACCCTGGAATGGAGACCCTCCACCGTGAGTGGGAGAGGCGCCGCTTCAGGGTGGGACCTCTCCGGTCCAGGGCGGGGAGCCTCCATTCCAGGGTGGGACCTCGCCGCTTCAGGGTGAGGCCTCTCCTGCTCAGGAATGGACGGCTCCCATTCAGCCGGGGACGGCTCCAGAACAGGCCGATCGGGGTTGCTAGGAGGCGGACCGCCGGGCGTCGGCGTGCTTGCGGGCCAGGTTCCTGACCATGGAGACCATGCCCATGAGCCCCATCGACTTGCCCATGGAGAGCTCGCGGCCGAAGACCCGGTAGACGACGTCCTGCGGCACCTCGGCCACCTGCTCGGGCGGCTGGCCCGAGAGGGTGTCGCCGAGGATCACGGCCATCGCCTTGGCCGAGATCCCCTGCGGGTTCTCGACCGCGAAGTGGAAGTCCAGGGTGCCGTCCGGCCGCGACTCCGCCCAGACGTAGGCCTCGGACTCGCAGGCCGGGACCAGATGCTCCTCGGGGAAAGGGCGGGCGGCCACCCGCGGCGGCACCTCGCGGAACCGCTCCGCGATGTCGATCAGCATCTGGATGCGCTCGGCGCGGTCGCCGATCAGGGAGAGCGCCTCCAGGGTGTTCGCCAGCTTGTCGGGCATCTCGGGCATCGTCGCCTCGGCTCCTCTGCTGCTTTACTTCTCGATGGGCACTCCGACGAGGTTGCCCCACTCGGTCCAGCTCCCATCATAGTTGCGGACCCGCTCGTATCCCAGCAAATGGGTGAGGACGAACCAGGTGTGGCTGCTCCGCTCGCCGATGCGGCAGTAGACGACGACGTCGTCCTGCGGCTGGAGCCGGGCCTCCCCCTCGTAGAGGGCGCGCAGCTCCTCGGCGGTCTTGAAGGTGCCGTCCTCGGCGTCGACGGCACGCGCCCAGGGGATGTTGGCCGCCCCCGGGATGTGGCCGCCGCGCAGCGCCCCCTCGTTCGGGTACTCCGGCATGTGCAGCCGCTCGCCGGTGAACTCGGCGGGGCTGCGCACGTCGATCAGCGGCCGCCGCGACTCGACGTGGCGGAGCACCTCGTCGCGGAAGGCGCGGACCCGGGAGTCGTCCCGCTCGGGCGCCCGGTAGTCGCTGGCCGGATAGGCCGGCACCTCCCTGGTCACCGGCCGCCCCTCGTTGACCCACTTGATGCGGCCGCCGTCCATGATCCGGGCCCGGTCATGGCCGAAGAGCTGGAAGACCCAGAAGGCGTACGTGGCCCACCAGTTGTTGCGGTCGCCGTAGAAGACCACGGTGGTGTCGCGGGTGGCGCCGATCCGGCGCATCAGCGCCTCGAAGCCCTCACGGTCCAGATAGTCGCGGCGCACCGGGTCGTTCAGGTCGCGGGTCCAGTCCACCTCCACCGCGCCCGGGATGTGGCCGCTGGCATAGAGCAGCGGATCTTCGTTGGACTCCACGATCCGCACCGACGGATCGTTCAGGTGCCCGGCGACCCAGTCGGTCGACACCAGGGCCTCGGGATGGGCATAACCGCGGTCTTCGATCTGGCTCATGGCGGGGCTTCTCTCCTTTCCTTCTCCTCCCCAACTGTGACCAACGTTATCAAAGAAGCCGTCACCCTGCCCCAGGCCTTCCCCCTTCCCCGGCGGCGCGATCTGCGGTACTCTCGCCACAATTCTTCAACAGGCGTTGGATGGCTCCCCTCTCGGGAGCAGACCGTTTACGGCAGGCGGTGCAGCCGTGGTGGCCGCTCGTGACCTGCCGGGAAGGAGTCTCGATGTTTCGCAGTTTCCTGTATCGTGGAGTGATCCTGTCCGGGGTGGTATGTTTGTGTCTGCTGCCGCTGGCCGAAGCGCACGCCGTTCCGGCCGAGCGCGGCGGGGGCGTTGGCGCCGCCGTCGAGCGGACCTGGAGCGCCGAGTGGGCCGAGGCGGTCCGCGGGCTCCTCGCCGGCCTCTGGGGGAAGGACTCCGCGGAGAGGGACCGGACCGTGGAGGTGGATCCGCCGAACGGCAAAGGGGATGGCACGGGGATCGATCCCCACGGCGGCCCCCGGCCGCGCCAGAGCCAACGCCCCCAACAAGTAGCCGAACCGTGACCGGGCCGTTTCCGGCAAGGAGCCTCGAACGATGAGCGAGCTTCACCCGGACCGCGAAGCCTTGCAGCGATTCCTCTCCGACGCGTTGAGCGAGCCGGAGAGCCGCGCCCTGCAACGCCACCTCCTCGCCTGCCCCCCTTGTGAGGAGCGGTTGATCCGGCTCCTGCCGCGGGAGGGCGGGGAGACGGCGGCGCCCGGCGCGCCCTCCGGTCCGCCGCCGGCGCCGCCCGAGGCCGGTTACCAGCGGCTAGTCCGGCGCGTCCTCGCGGAGACCGGGCTAGAGATCGAGCGCCGCTGGTCCCTGCTGGCCGCCGAGCGGGTGTCGGCGGAGGAGCTCTGGCGCGAGCTGCGCCTGGAGAGCCGGGAACGGCGCCACGCCCTCGTCCTCGGCGACCCCCGGTTTCAGAGCTGGGGCCTCTTCGAGCTGCTGATCGGGAAGTCCGACCACGCCGTGCTGGTGGAGCCGCAGAAGGCGCTCGAGATCCTGCGCCTGGCGCTCGACCTGACCGGCCACCTCGGCGCCACCAGCCACGGGCCGGGTGCGGTGGACGCCGCCAAGGCGCGGGCCTGGGCCTGCCTCGGCAACGCGCTGCGCATCCTCTCCGACTTCCGGCAGTCGGAGCAGGCTTTCCAGACCGCCGAGGCCCACCTGGCCAAGAGCTGGCTCGATCCCATGGACGAGGCCCTGGTGCTCGAGCTCAAGGCGTCGCTGCGCCGGGCGCAGCGCCGGTTCGGCGAGGCCCTCGTCATGCTGGAAGCGGCCATCGGCCTCTACCGCGAGATCAACGAGCCGCACCTCCAGGGCCGGGCGCTGCTCAAGAAGGGGCTGGTGCTCCAGTACGGCCACCGCTTCGAGGAGGCCTGCGCCTGCTTCCGCAGCAGCCTGTTCCTGCTCGACGGCACCGAGGACCCCCGGCTGGTGGCGGTGGGGCAGTTCAACCTCATCAACTGCCTCCATGACGCCGGACGGACCGCCGAGGCGGCGGCCCTGCTGCCCGAGGGGCGCCAGATGATGCGCGTTTCCGGCACCCGCTCGGACCTGGTGCGGCTGCGCTGGCTCGAAGGCAAGATCGCCGCCGTCCTCGGGCCGCCGGCCGAGGCCGAGCGGGCCCTCCTCGAGGCGCGCGACGCGCTGGTCGAGGACGCCGCCGCCTTCGACGCCGCGCTCGTCTCCCTGGACCTCGCCGGCCTCTACGCGCGGGAGGGCCGGGCCGCCGAGACCAAGCGCCTGATCCAGGAGATCCTCCCCATCTTCCGGTCCTGCGAGGTGCACGGCGAGGCGCTCGCCGCCCTCATCGTCTTCCAGCAGGCGGCCGAGATGGAGCAGCTCAGCCTCGGGCTGGTCGAGGAGATCGCCAGCTTCCTGCAGCAGGCGAAGAGCAATCCCGGCCTGCGCTTCCGCGACGGCGGCGAGGGGCTGGAGGCGGGAGACGGCGCCGCCTTCGAGTAACTCTGGCAGATTTTTTGCTAATCAGTCTGAACGGGAGAGAGAGCGGGGAGGAGAGAGGATGACAGGCCGTTCACCCTGGTTGGCGCTCCGAGTCTGCCACGGCCTGCCATCCTCTCTGTTTATGGCCGTGATTCCTCAGATCCCGACGAAATCCCCCTGAAGCAGGAAGGGCCCGGCCGCCCCCTCCCGCAGGAGGATGGAGCGAGCCGAGCCCGGACCTTGCCGGAAGGCTAGAAGCGGTTGCCGCCCGGCGTGCCCGAGAAGCTGCCGCCACTGGCGGTACCCATCCCGGCGCCGACGGTGGCACCCTGGCCCAGGTAGTCCTGGACGATCATCGGGAGCTGCCGCTCGAGCCAGCTCGCCATCTCCTCCTCCTCGCGCAGGATCTGCTCGCAGACCTGGACGACGTGGTTCTCACCCAGCGCCTGGGCCGCCACGATCAGCGCCCGGTAGCTGGCGATCTCGAGGTGCTCGGAGGCGTAGTCCGCCAGGGCGTTCTTGACCAGCTCGTCGGGCGACGCGCCGGTGGACCGGCCCTGGAAGAAGCCGGAGACGGTGCCCATGGCGGTCTTCATCGTCGAGGTGCTGCCCCCCAGCCGCTCCACACACTCGCGCACCCGCTCGGCGTGCATGCGGGTCTGCTCCAGATGCTGGGTCAGCTTGCGGTACGCCTCGGGCATGTCCTTGGCGTCGTTGGCGTGGTTCTCGAGGACCTGGACCAGGCCCTGCTCCATGGCATAGGCGTCGTTGAGCCAGCCAATCAGCGTCTCGCGTGGATCTCTCATCGCCATATTGCAACTCCTTCCGTTGATCTTTCTTGTTGTCTGACCGGGCGCGCGGTACTTCCAGGCGCCAGAGAAAGAAGGTTGCAACATGCGTGCCGATTGGAAAGATTTTTCACGCGCTCTTCTTCTCCTTGACCTCGGGCTTGCCGGGCACCTCCGGCCGGCGCTCCACGAGGTCGTACCGGTTGCCCTCGGAGAGCACGTGGAGCTTGTAGTCGAAGGCCGCCATAACCTTGTCCCGGTCCTCCTCCTGCTCGCCCAGGTTCGAGTAGGAGACGTGGGCGCCGTCCACGACGTAGACCGCCCTTGAGCCGATCACTTCGAACGCCTCGCCCCCCTCGACGATGATGGCGGTGTCCTCGTCGATCCCCACCCCGAGGTGGCGCGGGTTCTGGGCTACCGCAGCGAGGAGGCGGCCGATCCGCCCACGCTCGGCGAAGTGCTGATCGATCACCATGTCCTGGATGAGCCCGAGACCGGGAGCCATGCGCAGCATGGCGTCCACCTTGTGCGACTCCTCGCCGTTGCCGGAGACCAACATGGTCTCGCTCATTACCGAGGCCCCGGCCGAGGTGCCGGCGACCGTACCCTTCCTCTCGAAATAAAGCTTCTCGATGTTCTGATAGGTCTGCGAGTCGCCGAGCTGGCTGGTGATCTTCAGCTGGTCGCCGCCGGTGAAGAAGACCACGGTCGCCTCTTCGACGACGCGCGCACGCTCCGGGTCGAGCGCCTGCTCCCGGTCGTCGACGTCCAGGTGCTCGATCCGTTCGACGCCCAGATCCCTGAACGCCTTCCGGTACTCCTCCCAGACCTCGTCGGGCGAGTTGGTGCCCACCGTCGACACCACCAGCGTGCCCTTGCCGACCCGGTCGGCCACGGCGCGCAGGATCTTCTTCTCTCCTTCCCGGTCCTCGTGCCCACCGATGATGATCAGCGTTCCCGGCCGGTCCTTCGCTTCCTCAGGCATTCTCTCCCCTCCTCGAGTCGTTCACTTCTTTCCTTCCAGCACCAGGATCCGGTCGCTCTCTTCGAGGTAGCTCTCGCGCTGGACGACCTCGCCCCGCCGGACCATCAGCTTGCCGCGGGCGATCACGTCCACGATCTCCAGCGACTCCTTGCGGAGGACCACCAGGTCGGCGTCCGCCCCCGGCTCAATCTTCCCCTTGCCCTGCAGCTTCAAGATACACGCCGGGTTGGCGGTGACCAGCGGCAGGACCTGCTCGAGCGGCAGGCCGTCCTCGAGCACCGCCGCGCGCACCTGCTCGAACAGCCGCTTCGGCGCCGTGCTGTCAGCGTCCGAAGAGAGGGTCAGCCGCGCCGCCGGCCCCCCCTGGTCGAGGAAGCTGCGGATGCAGCCGCCCAGCCCCTCCTCGGCGGAGTCCATGTCGACGAACGAGCCGCGCTTCGCCAGCTCGACCGCCTCCGCCAGCAGCTCCGGGGTACGCTGGACGTGGGATGGATAGAGCAGCTCCGGCGCGACGTGGAGATCGTCGATGAGCGCCCGCAGGGGGGAGAGCCGGTCCGGGATCTCCCCCAGATGGAAGTGGGTGATCCCCGCCTTGCCGGACAGCATGCCGCCGACGTGGGCGTCGACCACCAGCCGCGCCAGCTCCCGCACGTCGGGCTGGACCGCGCGGTGGTCTGAGATGGCGATCTCGCCGACGCCGATCACCTCCCGGATGAGCAGGAGGTCGTTGCGCACGGAGTCGGTGAAGGTCACCGGCGGCACCTCGTAGTGGCCGGTATAGAGGAAGGCCGTCATCCCCTCCTCGTTCAGCCCCCGCACCTTGGCGAGCAGGCCCGGCAGCGTGCGGGTGGTGGCATCGACGCCGAGCACCCCGACGACGGTGGTCGTCCCCCAGGGGACGATCTCGGTGAGCTGGAGGTCGGGCGTGCGGCTGGCGAAGCCCTCCTCGCCGCTGCCGCCGGTCAGATGCATGTGCGGATCGACGAAGCCCGGCACCACCAGGCAGCCGGAGGCGTCGATCACCTCGAGCTCCCCCCCCAGGGTCTCCGCCGCTTCGCGGGCTCCCCGGGAGTCGATCCCGCCCATCCGGACGACTTTGCCGTCCCAGACCAGCACCGCCTGCCGGCCGCGGGGCTCCGGCGCGTAGACCTCACCGTTCTCGATCAGTAACAGCATGGCTCTCTCCCGCAAGACTCAGAAAAAAGGCCGGAGCCGGTCCGGCGAGACGAGTCCCCGGAGGAAGAAGGGCTCGACAGCCCGGACCGGCTCCGAGAGCGATTCCAGGATCAGGCCCGCGCCGGCAGTTGCCGGCGGCGGGCCCGGGTCTCGGTCAGGGACGCGGTCACCACGGCCAGAAGCCCGAAGGCGACGTGCGGGGCGCGGACGAAGTCGTCGAACCGCAGCAGCCACGGCGAGGCGGCGAGCAGCAGGCCGGCGGCCCCGTCGATCAGCAGATGGGTCCGCATCGACAGCATGGGGACCGCCCCCATCTCGTAGTCGGTCACGAGGCTGTAGGCGATGGAACCTGCTCCCATCGCCACCGCGACGACGGTCTCCTCCTCGTTGCGGGCATAGTTGAAGAGCCACGGGGACGCCATGAGCAGCGCCCCCCAGGTGTAGTCGATGACGCCGTGAACCTTGGTGGGGATGATCCTCATGGTGCACTCCTTTGCCAGCCGTCCCCGTCCTGTATTCCTTCTATTGCCTTCGTGAACCCTTTTCAGTCCTCCCGGCCGATCAGGCTGACCGTGCTCGCCTGCGGCCCTTCGTCCCCCTGCGATTCGGCGAAGCGCACCGGCGCGCCGGGCTGGAGGCTGTCGAAGTCGTCGAGCACGGCGTTGCGATGGAAGTAGATCTCGCGGCCGTCCTCCGCCAGGATGAAGCCGAAGCCCTCCTCGGCGAAGATGCGGGCCACCGTCCCGTGAGGGGGGCCCACCGGGGTCTTCACCTCGCCCCGGCGGCGGCGCGAGAAGTCGTCCACCTGGCGCTCGGCGGCGCTGAAGGCCGCACGCACGGCGGTGTTCAGATCCTCCGCCGCCTTGTTCGCCACCAGCTCCGAGCCGGGCACGGTGATGTCGACGCGCACCCGATAGGGCCCGCCTTCCTGATGGTGGTTGCTCTCGCGCTCGACGGCGATGCGGCAGCTCGTGATCCGGTCGTAGTAGCGCTCGAGCTTGGCGGCGCGGCGCCGCAGCTCCGCTTCCAGCGGGGGGGAGAGCTCGATCAGCCGGGTAGAAATTTCCAAGGGTACCTGCATGCAGAGGCTCCTTTCCGTGGGAGGAGACCAGTCCTCTGCCGGGCACCGGCCTCCCGTCACCCGGGTTCAGCGCAAGCGCCATGCCAGCGCGCGGGGTTCCGTCCGCCGGAGTCCTTCTGGCACGTGAAGTGCAGCGATCGAGAAAAATGGCACAAACCTCGAACCCCGAGCTGCGGACGATGCTGGGTGTCCGCTGGCATGAACAGGCGGAGGCCCCTGCATCGGCCCGCCCCCTATACCTCCTGGCCTGGGTCCAGGGGATCTTCTATGCGCTCACCGGCCTCTGGCCGCTGCTCCACATGCCGAGCTTCCTGGCGGTCACCGGCCCCAAGGTAGACCTCTGGCTGGTGAAGACGGTGGGGCTGCTCATCCTGGTGATCGGCGCGGTGCTGCTGGTGGGGGCCCGCCGCCGGAGCATCGGACCCGAGCTGGCGCTGCTCGCCGCCGGCGCCGCCGCGGCCCTGGCGGGCGTCGACCTGGTCTACGCCCTCTCGGACCGTATCTCCGACATCTATCTATTGGATGCTGCGGCCGAGATCGGCCTGGTGATCCTGTGGATCGCCTCCTGGTGGCGGACGGCCGCCAGGAGGAAGGGCTCCCGGCGGCTCGCCTAGCGGAACGCCTCAGAGGACGGCCGGCGCCTCCTCGGTCCGCACCATCTGGACCACCGCCTCCATGTGCCCGGTCTGCGGGAACAGGTCGAACAGCACCAGGCTCTCCAGCCGGTACGAGCGGGAGAGCAGCCGCAGGTCGCGCGCCAGGGCAGCGGGGTGGCAGGAGACGTAGGTCAGCCGCTCCGGCAGGCGCTCCAGGAGGTGCCGGCGGATCGCCCCCGAGAGCCCGGACCGCGGCGGGTCCACCACCACCCGGTCGACCCGGTCCGGCAGGCTCTCCTGGATCCAGGTCTCCACCGAGAGGTTGAGGGCCTCCAGGTTCTCGGCCTGGTTGCGGCGGATGTTGAGCCGCGCGTAGCGCGCGCCGATGCGGTCCCCCTCGACCGCCACCACCCGCCGGTA
>DASPJI010000232.1:0-5198 GCA_035628695.1 Thermoanaerobaculia bacterium
GTGACGTCTCTTCAAGATCGATCTGGCGGGGCAACATTGCCAGGAGGGATTCCCACTGCGTTTTAAGGATCGCCAAAGGTTCCATGGCACGAGATTATAGGACCTCGTGCCATGAAGACGCTAAGTTAGCGCCTATGGGGCTCGCCCCTCCCCTACATTTCCATACCCATTTCTCTTTCTTTCAATCTTCCTCGTCCTGGATCTCCTCGAGGTGGCCGAAGGCCTCGGCCAGGAGATCCTCGACCCGGCGCTCCAGCTCGGCGCCCTGTAGAGGGGGCGGGGATGGCGGCCCCACGAAGGCGGTCTCCGAAGCGGGAATGCCGAGCCGGTGGAAGCGCTCGAGCAGCGTCCCCACCAGCGGTCCCGCCGGGGGGCTCCCCTTCGCCCCTCGCGCCCCTCCCTCCCTTCCGTCGCGGCTCAGGACCTCCAGGATGTCGAGGATCTGCTGGTGCTCCAGAGCACCCCCGTTGCGCAGAACCTTCCCCAGGGCGCCCTTTTCCCAGCCGAGCCGCTTCTCCAGTTGCCGCTCCGACAGGCCGGAGGCCTGGATCGACGTCTCGAGCAACCTTAGCGCCCAGTAGGCCTCGTCGTCCGCCATATCGAGGATTCTAAACGGTTGATATCTCGAATGGGCGGCCTTCGCCGCCGCCCCGGTGGAATCGTGGAATACCTCTTTCCTCGCCAGCGCTTACACTCTTGCGCCCGAGGAGCCCGCATGCCCGACATCCGCCCCGATACTCGCTCCGACACCCAGCCTGGCGACCGCATCCAAAAGGCCCTGAAGCTCCTCGCCGACGAGGTCCGCGAGCGCATCGAGCACCACCCCATGGGACATCTGGTGGCCGGCCGCGGCGAGAAGCTCGACCTGCGCCTGCCGGTCCCCACCGCCCTGCGCGACGGGCAGCTCGAGAAGCTGAGCGCCGTCGCGGCGGAGGCGGTGCAGGACGCCATCCAGGCCCTGCTCAGCCATACCGCCGTCTTCCAGCCCGGCCGGGTCTTCTGTCTGCGCTGCCAGAGCGCCACCTGCGAGCACTCGGCGCCGGCCGGCAGCCGCGAGGTCTTCATCGGCTACGGCGGCACCGGCACGCCGCGCTTCGCCGACTTCGGCCAGTGGCTCCTCAGGCTGCGCGACCCGCGGGTGGACCTGCTGTACCGCGAGCCGCCGCAGCTCCTGACCATCGTGGCGACCGGGGAGGAGCTGGAGGGCGAGCTGCTGCCCATGTTCCGGCAGCGTGAGGCGGACTACCGCATCCACGGCCAGGTGGCGGCCGGATGGTACCAGGTCCCGGCCCCTGTCACCGGCAACGGGGGCGGCCATCGCCAGCCGCTGGCGGTCACCTTCCAGATCGTGTCGTCCCAGCCGCGCGGCCACCGCCGCCGCTTCGGCATCAACGTCCTCGGCATCGGCCCCGGGGGGGAACCGCTGGAGCACCTCTTCGACCGCCTGGGGCAGATCCCCTGGACCGATCCGGTGCGCTGGGCGCAGTCGGTCCTCGCCGGCATCGAGAGCCAGCTCGCGCGCTCCCCCCGGATGCCGCGGGAGGCGATCGACAAGCGCCTGGACGGGCTGGTCCAGGGTCTGGCGCGGCGCCTCGACAAGGGGTGGCGCGGCCGGGAACGCCGTACCCACCACGCCGAGCAGCGCCACAGCGAAGGGGACCGGCCGACCCGCATGGCCCTGGCCGACCTGGCCCGCGCCACCCCCGAGAACCTGCTCTTCGACACCCGCAACCAGACCCTGGTGGTGGTCGGCGAGCGGGGGCGGGCCCACGTCTTCAGTCTGGAGGGGAAGCTGGTCACTTCGGTGCGCTACAACCCCGCCTCCATCGAGCGGCGGCGCGACAAGGGGATCTGGCGCCGCGCCGCCGCCGCTGAGGTGGAGACCGTGCGCCTGCGCCTCCAGAAGGCCGGGGATGGTCAGGGCGCGGCGGAGGGGGTGTCCGGCTCGGCGGTCAGCAGCGGGTAGGGGTTGAGCGCCTCGCCGCCCCCATAGATGCCGTAATGGAGGTGGGTCGGGGTGCCGGCGGCGTTGCCCGAGTCGCCGACGTAGCCCAGCACCGTCCCCGCCTCCACCCAGTCGCCGGGCTCCGGCGCATCCCATTCGTCGAGATGGGCATAGTAATGATAGCGGCCGCCCGGCCCGAGGACGCTCACCGTCCGCCCTCCCAGCCGGTTCCACCCCTTGCGCACCACGATCCCGCGGGTGGCGCTCGCCACCGGCGTGCCGCGAGGGGCGAAGATGTCGATCCCCTCGTGGGTCCGCCCGCCGCTGCGCGAGGCGCCCCAGGTGTCGCCCAGGTCGCCGGGCTCCACCCCCTCCACCGGCACCGGCAGCCAGGAGGGCGCCGGCTGGCGGAGGAGCTGGACGACGCGCGTGACATGGCGCAGGTAGGGATAGGCCAGGAACAGGAGGACCGCCAGCACCACCAGGGCGGTCAGCCGGGCGATCACGCGCCGCCAGCTCACGTCATCTCCACCGCGAGCGGATGCTCCGGTCGGCGACGCCGGCCTTCACCTCGTGGACCGGCCGGTAGGAGCGGGTCTCGACCACCTGGAACGGCTCGCCGAAGAGGTCCCGGAAGCGGCGCTCCAGCTCCTCCAGCCGCGCCGGCTCGATCCCCTTCCACTCCTCTTCGCTACGCCAGCGGATCACCAACACCAGATCGGTCTCGTCCTCGCCGAGCCAGACCTCCTTGCCGAGGAAGCCCGCCTCCGCGGAGAGGCCCGGCGTCCAGACCTCGGTGTCCACCTCGACGTAGCGGTCCCGCGCCCCCGGCGCCACCCGTACCCGCATCCATTCGACGACCATGGATTGACCTCCCTACCCCACCGCCACCGTCGCCGGGTCGGGCACCCGCGTCGGCGCCAGCCCGGCGGCCGCGGCGGCCTCGGCGAACCAGCCGGCGTCGCGCAGCGCGCAGCGGTGGAAATCGTTGTTGAAGAAGGCCCAGACCTCGGCGTCGGGCCCCCAGAGGTCCGCCGCCAGTCGCGCCCGGGCGGCCAGGGTCTCCCGGGTGTAGCAGCCCGGAGGGTGCGCCTCGCCGCCGTGGAAGCGAAGATATCCCCAATCGGCCGTCCGCCACTCCGGCGTCAGGAGGTGCGCGCCGCGGTCGGCGATGCAGAGGGCGGCGCCGTGACGGGCGAGGATCTCCCGCACCTCGTCGACGAACCAGGACTCGTGGCGCGGCTCGACCGCCACCCGGGCCTGGGGACAGAGGAGCGCCAGCGCGGCGTCGAGCCGCTCGGCGTTGCGGTGCATCTGGGGTGGGAACTGGAGCAGGACCGGGCCGAGCTTCGCCCCCAGCTCGCGGGCGCGGCTCATCAGCCGCTCGATGGGCTCCTCCGGGTCCTTGAGGCGCTTCATGTGGGTGAGGAAGCGGCTCGCCTTGACGGCGAACAGGAAATCGCCCGGGGTCTGCCCGGCCCAGGCGCGGAACACGCCGGCCTCGGGCAGCCGGTAGAAGGTGGCGTTGGTCTCCACCGTCAGGAAGCGCTCGGCGTACCAGGGGAGCTGGGCGGACTTGGGCACCTCGGACGGGTAGAATGACCCGTCCCAGTGCCTGTACTGCCAGCCCGAGGTCCCGATGAGCACCGGCATGCCGTTCCTGATGATCCTCCTGCTGCTCCTGGGACCGCCGCCCGTGGCGCCGGCGGAGGGGTCCTCCGCCGAGCTGCGCCGCCTCGCCGCGGGCGAGGTGCTGGTGACGCTGGCCCCCGTCTCCCCGGCCGGCGGCCCGCGGGAGGGGATCGGACGCGGGGTGATCGACGCTCCGCCCGACCGGGTCTACCGGGCGCTCACGGACTGGGCCCACGCCGAGGAGTGGATGCCGTTCGTCGAGCGTTCGGACGCAGCGCCGCAGCCGGACGGGTCGGTGGTGAGCTTCCAGGCGCTGGACCTCCCCGCCCCCCTGGGGGATCGCCACTACAAGATCCGCGCCCGCGCCGGGGTTGCCAGTAGGAAGACGCGGGTCTGGCGTACGCGCTGGTCCTACGTGCCGGGCTCGGGCAACGTCGAGGACCACCGGGGCTCCTGGGAGCTGACCGCCTTCGGGGACGGCCGCACCCTCGCCACCTGCCGCCTCTACACCGATCCCGGCGGCGCCGTCGCCGCCTGGATGATGGACCGGGCCACCCGCAAGTCCCTGCCCTGGATCTTCGATGGCCTGCGCCAACAGGTGCGCCGCTCGCGCTACGACGGCTGAGCCCTGAAGCACGTCGGGGCCGCCTTCCGGCGGCCCCGCGGCCTATCTATCAGTGATGAAGGGAAGGCTCACTGCGGAGCGGGCATGTCGTCCCAGGTGACGGCGTGCGACATGCCGACGAGGATCTGGCGCTGGCCGCTGAACGGCGCGCGGCCGTGGGCGACCATCATGTTGTCGAGCATGAGCAGGTCCCCCTTCTGCCAGGGGAAGGCGACCGTCTCGGCGTTGTAGCACTCCCGCAGGTGTTCGAGGACCTCCGGCTCGATGGGGGTGCCGTCGCCGTAGTAGGTGTTGGTGGGCAGGTCCTCCTCCGCGAACTCCTCCTGGAGCGCCTCGCGGACTCGGGGGGTGAGCGTGCTCACGTTGAAAAAGGTGGCATGGTTGAACCAGACCATCTCGCCGCTCTGCGGGTGCGCCGTGAGCGCCCGCCGCACCGCCCGGGTGCGCAGCCGGTCCCCCTCCTTCCACTCGACCTGGATGCCGCTCTTCTGGCAGTGCGCCTCCACCGCCGCCTTGTCGTCCGTCTGGAAGACCTCCTTCCAGGGCAGGCCGAAGCCGTCGCCGAAGTTGCGGACGTACATCCACCCCTTCTCGGCGAACTTCTGGCGCACCGTCGGATCGATCCGCTGGTAGACCCGGCGGGTGTCGGCGATGGGGGTCTCGCCCCCTTCGCCCGGCTGGACGTTGCAGAAGAAGAAGATCCGCATCGGCCAGGTCTTCTGGTACGAGTTCTCGTTGTGCAGGAAGATCGGCTCCGACGGCGGGTAGTCCGTCGAGGTGTAGATCTTGCCGGCCACCGCGTGACGCGGCGACGAGCGCTCCTTGTACTCCAGCAGGTCCCCCGAGATCGCCTGCACCGTGCGGTCGAAGTCCTCGACCCGGGGGATGTCGAAGCCGCGGAAAAGGATGCCGCCGTGCTTCGCGAGCGCGGCGTCGATGGTCGGCCGGTTGGCCTCCGCCCAGGCGGCCAGGCTGACGCCGGGCACCGCGGGACGG
>DASPJI010000233.1:0-4827 GCA_035628695.1 Thermoanaerobaculia bacterium
CCCAGGGGGCGCGGGCGCGGCACAGCCGGTTCGGCGGCCAGCTCCAGCCGCTCGCCAAGGCGCAGATCACCTGGTTCGACAAGGAGGGACGCGACCTGGTGCGGGTCTCGGCCGTGGAGATGGTGCGCACCGCCCACCCGATCCAGGCGGATCTGGAAGGGCTCCTCCTGGGGAGCTACCTCGCCGACCACCTGCTGGAGTTCGCCCAGGAGAACGAGCCGTCCGACCACCTCTTCCGGCTCCTCGACTCCACTCTCGACGCCCTCATCGCCGGGGTGGACCGCGACCTCGCGGCGCGATATTTTGAGTCCTGGGTCCTGCGCCTGGCCGGGATCTTCCCCTCGCCCCGGGCCTGCCCCGCGTGCGGCGGGCCGTTCTCGGAGAGCCGCGGCGGCGTGCTGCCGCCGCATGGGGAGACGCTGGTCTGCTTCCTGTGCGGCGGCGACTACGGCCTGGTGGCCACCCCCGCGACGCTGGATTTCCTCCGGCAGATCGGGCGGGCGGGCCTGCCCGAGGTGGCGGCGGCCCCTCCCGCGGCGCGGACCCTCCGCCAGGTGGAGGAGATCTGCGCCAAGGTCCGGCGCCAGTTCCTCCAGCGTGAGCTCCGCAGCTACGATGTCATGCAGCGGACGCTCGCCGGCCTCACGGGATAAGATCCCGGGCCGGGCGGGAGGGCTTTCCCTTTTTCAGAGGAACGAATGCACACACTTCAGGACATGATCCTTCGTCTTTCGGAGTTCTGGGCGCGCCAGGGATGCGTGCTCCAGCAGCCGCTCGATCTCGAGGTCGGCGCCGGCACCATGCATCCCGACACCTTTCTGCGCGTGCTCGGGCCCGAGCCCTGGAAGGTCGCCTACGTCCAGCCCTCCCGCCGCCCGGCCGACGGCCGCTACGGGGAGAACCCCTTCCGGCTCGGCAAGCACCTGCAGTTCCAGGTGGTCCTGAAGCCCAACCCGCACGACGTGCAGCGCCTGTACGTGCAGAGCCTGGAGGCGATCGGCCTCGACCTCACGGTCCACGACCTGCGCTTCGAGGAGGACAACTGGGAGGCGCCGACCCTGGGCGCCTGGGGCGTCGGCTGGCAGGTCATGCTCGACGGCATGGAGATCACCCAGTTCACCTACTTCCAGCAGGCGGGCGGCCTGGAGCTCAAGCCGATCAGCGCCGAGATCACCTATGGCCTCGAGCGCCTCACCATGTTTCTGGGGCTGTCGCAGAGCATCTACGACATCCAGTGGGTCGAGGGGCTCTCCTACGGCCAGGTGCGCCATCAGGAGGAGTACGAGCTGGCGAAGTACTACTTCGAGATCGCCGACGTCGCGTTCCTCCAGCAGCAGCTCGACGGCATGGAGCGGGAGGCCGGCCGCTGCCTCGAGGCCGGGCTCGTGCTGCCCGCTTACGAGTGCGCTCTCAAGTGCTCCCACCTGTTCAACGTCCTCGACGCCCGCGGCGCCGTCTCGGTCACCGAGCGGGTAGGAATGATGAAGCGGGTGCGCGACCTCGCCGTGGCCTGCGCCAAGGGCTACGTCGAGAGCCGCGAGCGCCTCGGCTTCCCGCTGCTCAACGGCGGAGCCAAGGGGGGCAACGGGGTGGGTATCGAGCCGGTGGCGGCGGAGGTGACGAATGAGTAGTGGCGGTGAGTACCTGTTGGAGGTCCGCAGCGAGGAGATCCCGGCGCGGATGCTGGAGCCCGGCGTGCGGGAGCTGTCGACGCGCCTGTTCGAGGAGCTGATGGCCCGCGGGATCGGTCCGCGGGAGGTCGAGACCGGCTACACGCCGCGCCGCCTGGTGCTGCGCTTCGCCGGCCTGCCCGAGCGCGAGCCGGACCGCGAGGAGCAGGTGATGGGGCCGCCGGTGCGCGCCGCCTACACCGCCGACGGCGCGCCCACGCCCGCCTTGGAGGGCTTCGCCAAGCGCACCGGCGTCCCCGCCGACCAGCTCGCGCGGGTGAAGACCGACAAGGGCGAGTATCTCGCGGCGACCAAGAAGATCGAGGGCCGGCCCACGGTCGACGTGCTGGCCGAGATCGTCCCGCGCACGCTCGCCGGCCTCTCGTGGCCCAAGACCATGCGGTGGGGGAGCGGCGAGGGCCCGTGGGTGCGGCCGGTGCACGGCATCGTTTCGGTGCTCGACGGCCGGGTGGTCCCCTTCGACTTCTTCGGCATCCGGGCAGGGGACGAGACCGAGGGGCATCCCATCCTCTCGCCCCAGCGCTTCCGGGTGGACAGCGGCGAGAGCTATCACCGGGAGCTGGCGGCGCGCCGGATCGAGGTGCGGCCCGAGGAGCGGCGCCGCGCCCTGCTCGGCGCCATGCAGTCCCGTGCCGGGGAGCTGGGCGGCAGCCTCGCCGAGGACCCGCCGCTCCTCGACAAGCTGGTGGCCATCTGCGAGATCCCCGGCATGATGGAGGGGCGCATCGACGACTCCTTTCTGGAGCTGCCGCGCGAGGTCCTGGCCACCAGCCTCCGTGATCACCAGAGCGCCTTCACGGTGGAAAAGGACGGCCGCCTGCTGCCGCACTTCCTGACCGTGATGGACCGGCCGGACGACCCCAAGGGGCGGGCGCGCTCGGGCAACGAGTGGGTGGTGGCGGCCCGGCTGGCCGACGCCCGCTTCTTCTATGGCGAGGACCGCAAGCTGGGGCTGGAGCACCGGGCCGAGCAGCTCGAGCGCCTCGCGTTCCACGAGCGGTTGGGGAGCTACGCGGCCAAGACCCGGCGCCTCGAGGCGCTGGCCGAGCGGATCTGCGATCAGCTCGGCTCGCCGGAGGAGAAACCCAGGGCCGTCGCGGCGGCGCGGCTGCTCAAGGCGGACCTGGCGACCGAGATGGTCAAGGAGTTCACCTCGCTCCAGGGGATCATGGGCGGCATCTATGCGCGGGAGGAGGGGCAGCCCGAGGAGGTCTGGCAGGCGATCTACGATCAGTACATGCCCGCCTCCACGGAGGACCGGATCCCCCGCGGGCGCGCCGGCCAGGTGGTCGGCCTCGCCGACCGCCTCGACACCCTGGTGGGCATCTTCGGCCTGGGGCTCGTGCCCACGGGCAGCCGCGACCCGTTCGGCCTCCGCCGGGCGGCGCAGGGGGCGGTGCGCATCGCCCTCGAAGGCGGTCTGCCGGTGGACTTCGCGGCGATCGCAGCCGAGGCGGCGCGGCTCTACGGCGAGCGGCTGACCCGCACCCCGGAGCAGATCGTCGACGACCTGCGGCCGTTCCTGGACGACCGCATCCGCTACGTCCTGGGGCTCGCCGGCTACGCCTACGATGAGATCGAGGCCGGTCTCGTGGCCGGAGTGAGCGATCTGCCGGACCTGAAGGCCCGGGTGGACGCCGTCCACCGCATGCGCGACGAGCCGGACTTCCTGTCGGTGGTGCTGGCGGCCAAGCGCATCGTCAACATCCTCAAGGACGCGCCGGCCCAGGAGCTGGACGAGTCGGCGCTGGTGGAACCGGCGGAGAAGGATCTGGCCGCCGCCTTCCGCGAGCTGCGGTCCGAGATCGACGAAGCCGCGGCGGCCCACGACTACCTGCGCGGCCTGCGCCGGATCGCCGCGCTCGCCCCGGTTCTGGACCGCTTCTTCGTCGAGGTGCTGGTCATGGCCGAGGACCCGCGGGTACGCCAGAACCGCCTCGCGCTGCTCCAGGCGATCCTCCGGAGCGTCTCCCGCACCGCCCGCCTGACCGAGGTCGTGGTCGACAAGGCCGAGGCGCGGGCCAAGGCGGGCGGATAGGGCCTCCCGGACCCGATTTCCCCTCCTTCGACACCGGAAGAGATAGGCGGGCGCGTTCTGCGCCCGCCTATCCAAGGAGGGATTCGATGCGCAAAGCGATTCTGGCGATGCTCCTGGGGGCGGCCGCGCTGGCGGCACCGGCCCAAGCCAAGGTCACCCGGTACCTGACGGGCAACGCGGCCGACGTGGTGGTCTCCCTCGCCGGCCCGGCCCACGACTTCGGCGGTGGCGGCACGGACGTGGATGCCGCCCTCCAGTGGATCATCGACCAGGTCCGCGGCTGCACGAGCTGCTCCACCAAGATCGACGTCGTCATCCTGCGCTCGACCGGCGCCGACGGCTACAACGACTACATCTATGCCATGAACGGCGTGGACTCGGTGGAGACCCTGGTCATCACCAAAGCCAGCGACGCCAACACCGCGGCCGTGGAGGCCACCGTCCGCAACGCAGAGGTGGTCTTCTTCGCCGGCGGCGACCAGTGCGACTACGTGACGAATTTCAAGGGGACGCGGGTGGAGGCCGCGGTGGAGTCGGTCTACGCCAGGGGCGGCGGCGTCGGCGGCACCAGCGCCGGCTTCGCGATCCAGGGCGACTTCACCTATGACGCCTGCTCGGGGAGCGCCACCTCGGCGGACGCGTTGGCGAATCCCTACGCCCGTTCGATCACCTTCACCTACGACTTCTTCAAGTGGACCCACCTCCAGAACACCATCTCGGACAGCCACTTCGTGGCGCGCGACCGGATGGGCCGGACGATGGCTTTTCTGGCGCGCCAGATCCAGGACGGCAGGGCGGCGAGCGCGCTGGGCATCGCGGCGGACGAGGTGACATCGGTGGTGGTGGACCGCAACGGCCTGGCGACGGTGATGGGGAGCGGCACGGCCTACTTTATCCTGGCCGATCATGCGCCGGAGGTCTGCCGCTCCAGGACGCCGCTGACGTACTCCAATTTCAAGATCTGGAAGGTCCCGAGCGGCGGCACCTTCAATCTGGCGAGCCGCCCGACCACGGGCTACTACCTGCGCAGCGTCAACAACGGGGTGATCAGCGCGAACCCGTACTGAGCCTCAGGCTCAAGCTCCGACAGTCGCTTCG
>DASPJI010000234.1:0-8570 GCA_035628695.1 Thermoanaerobaculia bacterium
TCCTTGGTCGTGAAGAAGGGCTCGAAGATGCGGGTGCGCGTCGTCTCGTCCATGCCCGTGCCGGTGTCCGCGACGGTGAGCTGCACGTAGTCGCCGGCCGGGAGCTGCGCCACGCCATAGCCCTCCTCGGCGAGGTGGAGCCCGGCGGTGGACAGGGTGAGCGTGCCGCCGAACGGCATGGCGTCGCGGGCGTTGACCGCCAGGTTGAGGATCACCTGCTCGAGCTGCCCCAGGTCGGCCTCGATGGCGCCGGCGCCCAGCCGCAGGTCCAGCCGGACCTCCACGTCCTCTCCCAGCAGGCGCTGGAGCATGGGCTCCATCTGCCGCAGGATGTCGTCGAGCCGCAGCACCCGCGGCTGCAGCACCTGCCGGCGGCCGAAGGCGAGGAGCTGCCCCGCCAGGCTCGCCGCGCGCTCCCCCGCCTTCTGGATCTCCTCGACGTGCACCCGCTCGCTCCCTTCGACCCTGTCGAGGAGCAGCTCGCTGTGGAAGCCGATCGCGGCCAGCAGGTTGTTGAACGAGTGGGCGATGCCGCCGGCGAGGCGGCCGATGGACTCCAGCCGCTGGGAGTGGCGGAGCCGCTCCTCGCTCTCGCGCAGCCGCGCCTCCGCCGCCTTGCGGGCGGAGAGGTCGCGCAGCATCCAGCGCAGCCGGGCGGGATGGCCGACCTTCGGCTCGTCCTTGACGATGGTGAGAAGCACCGGGACCGGCTCCGCTCCCGCGCGCCGGAGCGTCAGCTCCAGGTCGCGCAGCACCTGGCCCACGCCGACCCCGCGGATCAGCGACCGGAAGCGCGCCCTCTCGGCCGGCAGGATGAAGACCGAAAAAGGCTTGCCGCTCAGGGCGAACTGGGGGGTCCCGAGCAGGGCCACCGCGGCCTGGTTGGCCTCCTCGATGGTGCCGGCGAGGTCGGTCACCAGGTAGCCGTCGGGCGCCAGCTCGAAGAGGTCGCGGTAGCGGTGGCGCTCCATCTCCAGCCGCTCACGGATGAAGAGCAGCTCCTCGTTCTGCTGCGCCAGCTCCTCCTCGGCCGTCTCCAGCTCCTGAAGCGCCATCTGCAGCCCGTTCAGAGCTTCGACGAACTGGCGCTCCATCGGGGAGGCCGGCTGTGCCAGCCGCTCCTGGAGCATCGCCACGCGCTCGAAGAGCTTCGCCCGCCGGTCGTCAGTGGAGCTCACCGTCACGCAGCCCCTCCGGCGCACCGCCCGGCATCGAATGCATCTCCAGCTCCTCGATGAGGAGGATCACGCCCTCGGCCTGCCGGTCGCCCTGCAACGGAGTGCAGCGGACCCGGCACTGCACGGGCCGGCCGCGCCGGTTGACGGCGTCGAGGACGACCTCGTCCGTGCCATCGCGCCCGGCCAGGCAGTCGCGCAGCGGCGCCGCGAGCGGGGCCACCGGCAGCCCGATGTCGAGGTCGAGGAACGGGCACCCCACCACCTCGTCTTCGGTCAGCCCCCAGAGGTCCCGCAACCTCTGGCTCCAGACCTGCACCACCAGATCCTGGTCGAGCACCACGACGGCGGTCCGGACGCTGGCCAGCACCGACCTGAAATAGGTGTTGACCCGGTCGAGGTCCTCCGACCGCTGCTCGACCTGGTCGTTGATCACCCGCAGCTCGTCGTTGGTGGACTGGAGCTCCTCGTTCATCGTCTCCAGCTCCTCGTTGGCCGACTGCAGCTCCTCATTCGTCGTCTCCAGCTCCTCGACCGTCGACTGCAGCTCCTCATTGGTCGTCTCCAGCTCCTCGTTGGCCGACTGCAGCTCCTCGTAGGCGGTCTCCAGCTCCTGGTGCGTCTTCTCCAGCTCGGCCCGGAGCTGGTGCGCCTGGGTGAGGTCGGTGAAGGAGACGCTCGCCCCCAGCAGCCCGCCCTTGGCGTCTAGCAAAGGAAGGACCAACACCTCGAACTGGCGGCTTGCCTCGCCGGGGCCGCCGCGCCACTCCACCCCCGGCAGCTGGACGACGCCGCGCCCGGCGTAGGCCTGCTCGATGTGGGAGCGCAGCTCCACCGGGCGGTAGGAGAGCTCGAGATCCTGGAGCAGGCGCCCGATGTCGCTCTCGGTCAGGCCGAAGAGCCGCCGCGCCCGCTCGTTGGCGAGGACGAGGAAGCCGCGGCGGTCGACGGCGATCTGGGCCGCCGGCCCGGCGTCGAAGGCGGCTTCGCGGACGCGCAGGTGGCGGAGGTCCGCCTGGCCGTCCGAGGAGTTGGAGCCGCCGCTCAGGGCCAGGAGGCGGTCGCGCAGGTTGGACGACGGCGTGCGCGCGAAGATCCGGTGCCGCAGCTCCACCGGCCGGAAGCTGTTGCTGTGGGTGAGCAGCGTCTCGGCCTTGCCGAGGAACAGGTAGCCGGTGGAGCTCAGCGCGAAGTGGAAGCGGGCGAGGATCCGCTCCTGGGCCTCGGCGTTGAAGTACATCAGCGTGTTGCGGCAGAGGAGCAGGTCGAGCCGCGAGATCGACGCGTCCTGGATCAGGTCGTGGCGGCCGAAGATCAGGCCGCGCCGCAGCTCGCCGCGGAAGGCCTGGCGGCTGCCGGACGGCTCAAAGTACTTGGCGGCCAGCTCCGGCGGCACGTTGGCCAGCTTGTGGGCTTCGAAACACCCCTGCCGCGCCGTGGCCAGCGCGTCCTCGTCCGCGTCGGTGGCGTAGATCTTGACGCGCTGCCGGAAGGCCTCCTCGCCCAGGGCTTCGGCGAGGACGATCGCCAGGGTGTAAGCCTCCTCGCCGGAGGCGCAGCCGGCGCTCCAGGCGCGGATCGGCCGGTCCGGCCCCTTCTCCGCCAGGATCCGGGGGACGATCTCGTCGGCGAGGAACTTCCACGACGGAGCGTCGCGGAAGAACTCGGTGACGTTGATGAGGACGGTGTCGAAGAGCGGCTGGAACTCGTCCGGGTGGACTTCGAGGTAGTCGATGTAGTCGGGATAGGTCTGGACGCCGACGTCGCGCATCCGCTTCTGGATGCGGCGCATCAGGGTGGAGATCTTGTAAGCGCTGAAATCGAAGCCTCGGGACTGTTTCAGGTAGTCGATGAGGCGGGTGAATTCGGTAGTGGGCGCGGGCGCGGGCTTCAAGCTTCTTCCTTCTGGCCTACCAGATCGATCAGGACCGGAGCGATTTCCTGGAGTGGGAGGACGCGGTCGGCACAGCCGGTGTCGGCGGCGGCCCTCGGCATGCCGAAGACCTCCGAGGTGGCCCGGTCCTGCACCAGCACCCGGCCGCCGTGTCCCTTGATGACTTTGACGCCGTCGGCGCCGTCGAGGCCGCTGCCCGACAGCACGACGGCGATGGCCCGCGTCCCCAGCGACTCGGCGAGCGAGGCGAACAGCAGGTCGGCCGCCGGGCGGACGAAATGGACGGGCAGCGCGTCGGAGAGGGCGAGGATCCCCTCGGGTTCCACGAGGAGGTGCCGGCCCGGCGGCGCGACGAAGACCCGGCCGGGCGTGAGGACGTCTCCGGCCCGGGCCTCGGCCACCGGCAGGACGGACCGGCGGGCGAAGATGTCCGCCATCACGTGCGGGCTCTGTTCCGACAGGTGCTGCAGGACGACGACCGCGGCCGGGAAGCCTGGAGGCAGGGCCGCCAGAACATGGCTCAACGCCTGGATCCCTCCCGCCGACGCGGCGAGCGCCACGACGCGCGGGACGATCCGTTCGGTGCTCCCCGGCACCTGCGGCGTCTTGTGCATTGTGAGCATATAGAGGAAGTCTTCAGCCCCCCCTTTTCCTCGGCGTTACAGACCGGGGGCAGAAGCTTACAGGAAGGAACTACAAAAGAGAAATGCGGAGGGACGGCCGGCGTGCCAGCCGGCCCTATCCTTCTCTCGATCTGGAAGGCAGCCGGCTACGCCGAGACCGGCGGGCCGACCACGCGCTGGGGGCCGAGGACGCGGGCGAACAGCTCGCGGGAGCGCTCGAGGAGCTCCATGCCCAGCTCGGGGCGGCGCATGCGGCCGGCGACGAGAGCCAGGTTGAGGAACAGGGCGGTGGCGTCGGGCAGGCTCATCCGGTCGGCCTGGGCGCCCATCTTCTCCATCGCCTCGGTCAGCGTGGCGAACGCCTCCCGGTGCTCCCCGGCGGCGTCGAGGGACAGCCCGGTATCCAGCAGGTTCTGGTAGGAACGATAGGTGTTCAGATTCGTCACGTTCATACAGCTAAAGCTCCGCCCCCGGACCGGGGGATGCCGACAACAGCTTGCACGCCGTAGGGCTGGGGGGATTGTAGCAGAGCCCTCCCGGGAGAGGGGGAAGCGGATGGGAGCCCTGAGCTGCACCGAACCTGGGCCGCAGGGGGCGGTGGTGCCTCCCCCCCTGGGCGGGTGGGCGGTAGGGAGCGGGGGAGGTCAGGAGGGGGGTTCTGCTTTCGGGAGGGGCCCGCGAACCGGCCGCCATCCCCCGCGAGAACGAGTCCATCTCCCTCGAAAACGAGGCCATCCCCGCGGGTATGAGGTCCATACCCCGGGTACGGCGTTCATCCCCGGAGGTAGACCTCCATCCCCGTGGGCACGGAGATCATCCCTCGGGGGATGACGGTCATCTCCCCCGAGATGGAAACCGTACCCCGGGTAGGACGAATATTTACCGGGGTAGGACGGACGTGCCGGCGGGTACGGCGGCCATACCCGGGGGGAGGGTGATCATCCATCGCCGCTCAAGAAAAAACCCCCCTCCTTCACCTCCCCCGCTCCCTGCCGCCCACCCACCCAGGGGGGGAGGCACCACCTCCCTCGCTCCTCGCCGCCGGTGTCTACAGGTGGAACCCTCTCCCGCGATACGATCCCGCCCATCATGACTCCGCTCTCCGACCACGAGCTGCGGTCGGCCTTCGAGGCCGGCACCCTGAAGGGGGAGCAGTTCCGTCACGCCGACCACGTGCGCATGGCCTGGATGTACCTGCGGGATCTGCCGCTCGTCGTCGTGCTGGACCGCTTCCCCGCCGGCATCCGGCGCCTCGCCCAGGCGCTGAACCAGCCGACCCTCTACCACGAGACCATCACCTGGGCCTACGTCCTCCTCATCCACGAACGCATCGAGCGCTCCGGCGCCGGTAACTCCTGGGCCGACTTCGCCGCGCACCATCCGGACCTCCTCACCTGGAAGCCGTCGGTCCTCGACGCCTACTACAGCCCCGAGACGCTCGCCTCGGACCTCGCCAAACGGGTGTTCCTGCTGCCCGACCGCGGGATTCGGACTTTCTGAGCCGTCTCGACCCTGTTCAAAGCTGGCGCGACCCCAGGGTCGAACCGCTCGACCCTCTCCAAAGTTGGCTTGACCCCAGGGTCGAGCCGTTCGACCCGCTTCAAAGTTGGCTCGACCCTGGGGTCGAACCGCTCGACCCTCTCCAAAGCTGGCTCGACCCTGGGGTCGAGCCAGCTCCGGCCAGGGTCGCGTCGTCTCCGGCTATGCCCCGGACGCCGTGCGCTCGTCGAGGATGGCGCCGGAACGCTCCAGCGCCACGCCGCCGGCCGCCTCCATCACATAGGAGAGCGATTCCGGAGAGCGCAGGACGTGGATCAGCACGTTCATGCCGTCCACCATCTTCTCGTCGAACAGCCGGAGGAGACCGGCGGGGCCGTCGCCGTCTCCCCCACCCGCGAGGGTGAGGGGATAGGCACCGCCGGCGTCCGGCTCCCTGGAGAGCAGCAGCAGCGGATCCCGCCCCGTGCCCGGAAGGATGGCCGCGCCGAGCAGCGCCAGCCAGCGCGACGGGAAGACCGACACCGGCGCGAAGCCGCGCGCCAGGCTCTCCCCCATCCGGAACAGGCCGAAGCCGCCGCTTGGAAGAGATTCGATCCGCCACGGACCGGCGACGTCGGCGTCACCGGCCGTGGGAGGCTCGTCACGCTCGGCCATCCGGTCGAGGAACGAGGCAGTGAAAGCGTTGGGGGGATTGCACGGAACGGACGGAGTGTTACCCTGCACAGAGCTGCGCATATGTCCTCCTAGTGGACGTTGTGTGGCTAGGCCTGGGAGAGAGCCGCAATCTCTCTTCCGGGCCGCTGCCACGGATTTAATACCAAGACATCCTGGACCGCAACCGCGGGTCGCCCTTGAGGACGTCCTGATGTCGAGATCCTAGTGCGAAGTTTTGCGGGGTGTCAAGGGGGCGGAAGGGGAAAAAGCCCCCGCCCGGGAGGGGCAAGCCCCTCCCCTACATCGAACTGTAACGTCCGGCTTGTCTTCCGATCTGCTTTCCCGTCTTTCCAGGAGTAGATGAGCTGCCTCTCCACGGTTTGTGTTATCTTCAGGCAACACAAGACGAAGCTGGACGCGCGGAGGCCGCCGATGGCAAGAGAGAAGACCCGAACTGAGGCCGTGCCTCGGCCCCCTGAAGACTATCTCGCTGTCAGATATCGGTGTGAGTTGATTCAAGACGAGGACGGCTTCGTCGCCTTTCACCCCGATCTTCTGGGGTGCATCGCTCAGGGCGAGACCGCCGAAGAGGCAATGCAGAACCTGGATTCGGCCCGCCGGCTCTGGATCGAATCCCGATACGAGGATCATTTGCCGATGCCGGGAGGTGGGGATGCGCCTGTAGGCGCCCAAGAAGAACCCCCCTCCTGACCTCCCCCGCTCCCTCCCGCACCCCCGCCCAGGGGGGGAGGCACCCCCGTCCGCGAGACTGAACTATCGAGAGGACGCCTCCCCCTCTCCCGGGGAGGGTGGAAGGGGAGGCGGGAGAGGGGGCCGGGGGGTGAGGGCCCTACGGCCGGTCCAGCACCAGATCCGCCGGACGGTCCGCCGGGGTGCTGGCGGCGCTGGCCTCGGTGCCCTTGGAGAGTTCCTCGGCCATGTGCGGGTACCGGAAATCGGTCGGGGGCACGAAGTTCTCCTTGATCGTCCGTAGGGAGATCCAGCGCACCAGGTTCAGCATCGAGCCGGCCTTGTCGTTGGTGCCCGAGGCCCGGCCGCCGCCGAACGGCTGCTGGCCGACCACCGCGCCCGTGGGCTTGTCGTTGATATAGAAGTTGCCGGCGGAGTGACGCAGCCTCCGGCTCAGACGCTCGACCTCGAGCCGGTCCTCGGCGAAGATGGCGCCGGTCAGGCCGTAGGGGCTCGTGGTGTCCACCAGCTCCAGGGTCTTCTCCAGCTCCGAGTCGTCATAGACGAAGAGCGTCAGCACGGGGCCGAAGATCTCCTCCTGCATCAGCTTCATCTTCGGGTTGGTGGTGAGCACCACCGTCGGCTCGATGAAGTAGCCCTGCGAGCGGTCCCCCTTGCCGCCGGACAGGATCTCGGCGTCGTTGGAGCTCTTGGCGAACTCGATGTAGCCCATGATCCGCTCGTAGGAGGGCTCGTCGATGACCGCCGCCATGAAGTTGCGGAAATCGGTCGGCGCGCCCTGCTTCACCTGCTTGAGGTCGTCCACCAGCTTCTCGCGCACCCGCGGCCAGAGCGAGGCCGGGATGTAGCCGCGCGAGGCGGCCGAGCACTTCTGGCCCTGGTACTCGAAGGCGCCGCGCAGGAGGGCCGTGGCCACCGCATCGGTGTTGGCCGACGGGTGGGCGAGTAGGAAGTTCTTGCCGCCGGTCTCCCCCACCACCCGGGGGTAGGTGCGGTAGTTGGCGATGTTGTCGCCCAGGGTCTTCCACATGTTCTGGAACACCGGCGTCGAGCCGGTGAAGTGGACGCCCGCCAGGTCCTCGTGCGCCATGACCGGGTCGCCGACCTTGCTCGCCTTGCCGGGCAGGAAGTTGATGACGCCGTCGGGCAGGCCGGCGGCCTGGAGCAGCTTCATCAGCCAGTAGCCCGAGTAGACCGAGCTGGAGGCCGGCTTCCAGAGGACGACGTTGCCCATCAGCGCCGGCGAGGTGGGCAGGTTGCCGGCGATCGAGGTGAAGTTGAACGGAGTGACGGCGAAGACGAACCCCTCGAGCGGCCGGTAGTCCACCCGGTTCCAGGTGCCCGGGGCGGACCAGGGCTGGTCCTCGTAGAGCTTCCGCATGAAATAGGGGTTGAAGCGGTAGAAGTCGATCAGCTCGCAGGCGGAGTCGATCTCGGCCTGGAAGACGGTCTTCGACTGGTTGAGCATGGTGGCGCCGTTGGCGATGTCGCGCCAGGGGCCGGCGAGGAGGTCGGCCGCGCGCAGCAGCACGGACGCCCGCTGCTCCCAGGGGGTCTCGGACCACTCGTGCCAGGCCTTCCTGGCCGCCTCGGCCGCCATCGCGACCTCCTTGCCGCCGGCCTGGTGGTAATGGGCGAGGACGTGACCGTGATCGTGGGGGCAGACGGCCTTGGCGGTGTCGCCGGTCCGCACCTCCTTGCCGCCGATGATCAGCGGGATCTCGATCTCCTGGGAGAGCATGTCCTGCAAGCGCTTCTGCAACGACTTCGTCTCCGGGGAGCCCGGAGCGTAGGAGCGCACCGGCTCGTTGACCGGCGTGGTGACGGGAAAGATGGCGTTCGACATGTGGGCTCCTCGAAGGTCTGGAAGGCCGAGGCTTCCGGCCGCAGTCGATGAATGGGAGAGACGGCCCCCCGTCCGCGGACGGACCGGGAGGTCCCCGTCATGGTATCCGGACCGGCACGGGGGCTCAACCCCGCAGCGCGGCCCAGGCGAAGATCAGGAAGCCGGCG
>DASPJI010000235.1:0-5314 GCA_035628695.1 Thermoanaerobaculia bacterium
CAGGGCCCGCCGTCTCCTCGTAGTACTCGGGGTAGATGGCGCTGCCGGTGTCGATCCCCTCGACGGGGAAGTCCTTGCGCAGCGGATGGCCGTTGAACCCCTCCCAGAGGAGGATGCGGGTCATGTCCGGGTGCCCCTCGAAGCGCACGCCGTACATGTCGAAGACCTCGCGCTCGGGCCAGTTGGCGCCGCGCCAGACGTTGCAGACGGTGGGCACGGGGGTGGCCTCGTCGGTGGCGACCTTGAGGCGCACGCGGCGGTTCTCGTCGAAGCTGTAGGCGTGGTAGACCACGTCGAACCGCGGCTCGCGCTTGGGATAGTCGGCGCCGCAGAGGTCCACCAGATAGGTGAAGCGATGCCGGTCCTTGAGGGAGCGGGCCACCTCGGCGATGGCGTCGCGGCGGACCTGGAGCGTCAGGTCGCCGGCGAAGCGCCGGGCCGACTCGATGGCGTCGCCGAGCTCCTCGCGGAGGGCCGCGGCCAGCGGATCGCCGGCGGCGTCCTCCCACTCCGGCGCCCTGGGCTCCTTTTCCCAGAGTGGCTTGTTCGGGTCCTCCTCGTGCGTCGGCTTCTTCGCCGCGGCGGCCGCCTTGGCCTTCTCGAGGGCGGCGACCTTCGCGGCGGCCTGGGCCTCGGCGGCCGAGGCGGGAACGGGCTCGGCGGCCGGAGCGGCCGGCTGCTGGACGTCGCCGACGGCCTCCGGGGAACCGGCGGCGGTCACCGCGGCGTCGGCCTTCGCCTCGGCGGCCGGCTGGTCCGTGGCCGCCGGCAACGGGGGCGGCGGGGCCTGGGGGTCCCTGGGCTCGTCGCTCACAGCCGCACCCCCTCCTCATCGGCCAGAGCAGCGGCGGCCTTGGGCTTGCCCGCGATGCTCATGCGGTCGATCTTGCGTTGCAGATGGAGCAGCCCCCAGAGGAGGGCCTCCGGGCGCGGCGGGCAGCCGGGTACGTAGACATCCACCGGGATGATGCGGTCGACCCCCTGGGTGACCGCGTAGGTGCGGTACGGCCCGCCGCAGGTGGCGCAGGCGCCCATGGCGATCGACCACTTGGGCGCGGGCATCTGGTCCCAGAGGCGGCGCACGATGGGGGCCATCTTCTCGGTGACCGTGCCGGCGACGATCATCAGGTCGCTCTGCCGGGGCGTGGCGCGGAAGACTTCGGCGCCGAAGCGCGACATGTCGTGCCGCGGGTCGAGGACGGCCATCATCTCGATGGCGCAGCAGGCCAGGCCGAACTGCATGGGCCAGATCGCCGAGCGCCGGGCCCAGTTGAAGATCTTGTCGTACGTCGTGGTGAGGACATTCGCCTCGTAATCGTTTCTCAAGCCCAACGCAGTGCCCCCCGGTTCCAGATGTAGACGTAGCCGACGAGGAGAATGACCAGGAAGACCGTCATTTCGATGAATCCGAAGAGCGCCAGGCGGTCAAACATGACCGCCCACGGGAACAGGAAGACCGTCTCGACATCGAAGATGACGAACAGGACGGCGATCAGGTAGTAGCGGACGGAGAACCTGTGGTCGTGAGCGAAGCTCTCGGGCTCGTTGCCGCACTCGTAGGGATCGAGGTTGGTGGTGGCGGCGCCGGCGTGGCGCAGCAGCTTGGCGGCGAGGAGGGTGGCCGCCAGGAACAGGATGGCGATCACCGTGAAGACCAGGATGGGCAGGTAGTCCGCCATGGGGTGCTTCCCTCCGCGTTAGCCCTTGACTTCCTTCAACTTAGCCGGGTTCATTCTCCCTTGGCCCCAGGGAGGTGTCAAGGAACGCGGAGCATACCGCGAGCGACGGACGCTATCCTAAGAAGGAGGCTCCGCCCCCATGAAGACCCACTTCCTCGCCCCCCGGGGGAGACCAGGCTCAAGGCCGCCACCGTGGTCATCCTCGGCGTTTTCGTGCGGGCGGTCCTGGAGCGCCAGCCCCGATAGCCTGCCCGAGCAGCTCCGGGTCCAGCACCGCCTCCAGCTCCACCCCCTTGGCCTGGACCAGCACCCGGATCTCCTCCCCCATCCCCTCGCCGTCGAGGAGGGCCATGGCCTGCTGCCGGACCTCGGGGCCGGCGCTCTGGAGGTCCTCGAAGAGGCCGCAGGCGGTGAGCCAGAGGGCTTGCCGGGTGAAGGCGACGGTCTCGAGACCCGCGGTCTCGCCGGCGCGGATCAGCGCGGTGAAGTCCACGTGGGCCGTGAGGTCCTGCTCCCCCACCAGGGCGAACGGGTTGCGGTGCACCCGCTGGCGGCTGTAGCAGGCGAGGGTCCCGTGACGGCGGACGCGGGCATCGAGGAGGCGCTGCCGCTCGAAGCCGTAGTCGCAGGTGACCAGGAGGCCGCGCCCCAGCCGGCGCGCCAGCTCACCGTACAGCGGTCCCCAGCCGGGCGCCAGGTCGGCCACCTGGCCCTCCTCCAGGGGGACGTCCGGGTCCCGCAGCAGGTCCAGCAGCGCCGGATCGGCGAGGTCCCCCTCGCGCCAGACGAATTCATCCTCCGCATCGAGATCCACCCAGAGCTCCCCCACCTCGCCACCCTGGCGGCCGATCAGCCGGTGAACGGGCAGGGCGTCGAACAGCTCATAGGAGAAGACGAGCCCCTGGATCTCCCCGCCGCCGACCGCGTCGAGGCTGGCGACCTGCCGCACCCCCTCCGGCGTCGGGCGGACGACGCGGTCCCAGGCCCGTACCCGCCGCCCGGTCCGCTCCCGCTCGAGCAGGGTGGTGACCACGTTGTCCAGGTGGACCCCGGTGCCGGACCCCGCCTCGAAGAGCTCCGCCGTCCGGTTCAGCGCCTTGTCCAGCCGGTGCAGCAGGCGCGCCGTGGCGCGGCCGAACAGGGGGGACAGCGCCGAGCCGGTGACGTAGTCGCCCGTCTCCCCGATAGGCAGACCGGGGCGGCTGTAGTAGCCCCCCTCGCCATAGAGGGCCTCCTCCATGAAGGCCGCGAAGGGGATCGGGCCCTCGGAGCGGATACGGCTGCGGAGGCGGTCGGCGGGGGTCGGCATGGAGAGAAGCTTAGCCGAGGTACTCTTCATTGGATGGAAACGCCCCCAGTGATCGAAGAAGCCGTCCTGGACCTCCTCCGCTCGCGGGCCCCACTGGCCCGGGACCGCGCCGAGCTCCCCGATGACCTGCGGCTGGGGTCGGGCGGCCTGGGGATGGATTCCATCGCCCTGGTGGAGCTGCTCCTCGACTGCGAGGAGCAGTTCGGGATCCCGCGGCCGGTGGAGCTGCTGGAAGGAGAGCCCCTCACGGTGGGCCGGCTCGTGGCCCACGTGCGGGCCGCGATGGCACGGTGAACGGGGCGGCGCGATGGGCGTTCGACGGTCTGGAGAGCGGGCTGGCCCGCTGGGCCTCGCGGCAACCACGGTGGGCGCTCGGCGGCGCCGCGCTCCTCGGCCGGACGCGCAACCGGCTGTCCCGGCGCTGGCCTTCCCCTGACGACGTCCGGGCGCTCTTCCCCCGTCTCGATCCTCGCGCGGCGGCCCGCGTCGCCTGGAGCATCGGCGGCCTCGAGGCGCGCAACCGGGTGCTGGCCGACTGTCTCCGGCGGGAGGGGCTCGACCCGTTACGGCCCCTGGTGCGCGGCGCCCTCCCACCGCTCCGCCCTCCCCTCCTCCTCGGGACCTTCCACGCCGGAGCCGTGCACGCCCTCGGACCGGCGCTGGAACGCCTGACCGGCCCGGTCCTCGCGCTGCGGCACGGCCCTCTCTATACCCCCAGGCCGCCGGTGGAGATCGTCACCACGGAAGGGGATGACCAGCGCCGGGCGGCCGTGTTCCAGCGCGCTCTCGATCACCTCAGGGGCGGTTGCTTCGTGGTCATGGCCCTGGACGTCGTGCCGGGAGCGGGCCTCCGGGTCCCCTGCCTCGGCCGCACGCTCGAGCTGGCCCGCGGCCCCTTCGCCCTGGCGCGGCTCACCGGCGCGCCGATCAGACCTCTGGTGGCGCGCTGGCAGGGGGGCGGGGCGGAGGTCGAGGTGGGTGAGCCGCGCGCCGCCGGTCTCCAGGGAGAGGAGATCGCCCTGGCCACCGCCGCCGCGCGCTGGCTCGAGGACTACCTCCGGGCCTCGCCCGCCGAGACGGGCCTGGGCCTGCTCCGCGCCCTCCTCTCCGAAGAGGTCAGCCCGTCCCGCTGAACAGCACCGCGCCCCGCCGCTCCAGCCCGCCCTCCACCAACTCGTCGCGCAGGACCTGGTGCCGCACCTTGCCGTTGGCGGTGCGGGGCAGCGTCCGCGGCGCCAGAACCATCACCCGGTCGGGAGCGAAGCCGAGGGCCGCTTCGACGGCGCCGGCCACGGCCGCGGCAAGGCGCCGGGGCTCGGACGCCGGATCGGCCTCGACGGCCAGGACGATCTCCTCGGTCGCCGCGCCCGGCGCCGGCGGCAGCCCCACCGCGGCGGCGGCGCGCAGCCCCGGTACCCCTTCGACCGCCTCCTCCAGCTCCCGCGGCGCCAGCGGCGCGCCCCCGCGCTTGAGGAGCGCCCGGCGGCGGCCCAGGACATAGAGATGTCCGTCCGCGTCGAGCCGCCCCATGTCGCCGGTGTGGAGCCAGCCGTCGCGGAGCGCCTCGCGGGTCGCCTCCTCGGCGTCGAAGTAGCCGGCGAAGACCGCCGGCCCGCGGACCAGGATCTCGCCGGTATCGCCGGCGTCACCCTCCTCCCGGGCGACGCGCACCTCGACGCCCGGCAGCGGCCGGCCGCAGGAGACGTTGCCACGCTCGTCCACCCGCAGCGGCTCGCCGGGGAGGAGGCCCGTCACCCCCAGGGTCGCCTCGGCCAGCCCGTAGCCGGGGCGGATCACCCCCGGCACGCCGAAACGCTCCTCGAAGGCGGCGATCGTGCTCCGCCGGACCGGCTCGCCGCCGTTGGTGGCATAGCGGAGCGCCGACAGGTCGAGGCCGGCGGGGTCCACGAGCCGCGTCGCCAGCCGGTACGCGAAGTCGGGCGCGCCGACGATGGTGGCCCGGACATCGGACGCCGTCCGCAGCCACAGCGGCAGGGTGCGGATGGCCGGCGTCACCAGGTGACAGGGGGCGCCGAAGTAAACCGGGCCGAGGACGAACCGGAGCAGCCCCAGGTCGTGCCACGGCGGCACCCACCCCACCAGGACATCATCGGGGCCGATGCCCAGCAGCTCCCGGGCCGTCCGCAACGAGGCCATGACGTTGCGCTGGGTAATGATCGCCGCCCGTGCCTCGCCGGACGTTCCCGAGGTCGGCTGGAGGAACGCGATGTCCGGGCCCCCCGCGGTCGCCGGCGGCGTCCCCCGGGGTACCTCCTCGAGAACGGCGCCTTGAAGCCCCGCCTCGGCCAGCGCCTCATTGATCTCG
>DASPJI010000236.1:0-8525 GCA_035628695.1 Thermoanaerobaculia bacterium
GCTGGCGCGACAGCAGGGTGTTGCCCTGGAGCATGGGCGACGAGGCCGTGTGGGGGCCGAATTCCAGCAGCGCGTTCATGGCGGCGTTGCGCAGGGCGGGATGGGCGGAGAGGCCGAGATAGTCCTGGGAGCCGAAGTTGATGCCCTCCACCCGGGCGCCTCCCTGGCTCTCGAGCCGGGTGACGGTGCCGGGAGCCTGCTCGAGGGTCCGGGCATAGGGCCAGGTCCCGAGGCCCTCGCGCTGCTCCAGCCAGTTCCCCAGGGGAGCGGTCCTCGCAAGGAGATGGGAACCTTCGGGAAAGGCGAACATCCCCAGGTGCTTGGTGAACGCCTCGCGGCTACCGGCAGGATCGAACGGATCGGATTTGTACATGGGAATCCTCGGAAGGTGGGTGGAAGAGAAGTGTAACCGGAGGCTGCCGGCAATCCCCGCCGGCCCCTACTTCGGCGTCGGCGAGCTACCGGTCAGGGTTGGGAGGCGGGATGCGGGCCTACCCCGAAGGGTGGGGAGCGCCGCCCCGTGGAAGCGAGCTGGAGCTCGCCACCGCTCGCGTCACCGCTTCCACCATGGCTTCGTCTCCCGGCGAAGCGGCCTCGGCGGCGGGCTCGACGCCCTGGCGGCGGAGCTCGGCGGTGGTGACGCGGCCGATGGAGGCGGCACGCAGCTCGGAGCGGCGGCGTTCCCAGCCGGCTCCAAGGAGATCGGCGAAGTGGCGGACGATGCGGGGGCTGGTGAAGGTCACCCATCCCAGAGGGTAGGCTCCGAACAGCTCGCGCGCCCGCTCCACGGCACCGGACGGCAGGCGCTTGTCGTAGGCGACCACGGCCACGGGATCGGCGCCGGCTGCGGCCAGGCCATCCACCAGCAGGGGACGGGCGTCGGCGGCCTGGGGGAGGAGGACGCGGCGCCGTCTCGCCACCCGCGGCGCCAGCTCGGCAAGGAGGCCCTCGGCGTCCGAGTCGCCGCCGGAGCCCTGCAAGTGCACCTCGATCCCTTCGTTCCTCAGCGCTTCGGCGGTGGCGGCACCCACGGCGGCCACCTGGAGGCGGGGGGGCAGGGCGCCGCCGGTCAGGGGGAGGAACGCGTCCACGGCGTTGGTGGAGGTGAAGACCAGCCAGTCGTAGAGCGACAGCTCGGAGGCGGCGCGCTCCAGGGGCCGGGGGTCGGCCGGAGGGCAGATCTCCAGCAGGGGGAGCGGCTCCACGGCGGCGCCGGCGGCGGCGAAGGCGGCGGCCAGCTCCGCGGCCTGGTGGGCGGCGCGGGTGACTACGACGCGGATTCCAGACAGGGGGAGGGGAGAGGTCATCGGCCCGTGGCCTGGCGGATGCGGGCGCGGACCTCCTCGGCGCCGTCCTCCCGCATGGCGGCCACGCAGGCCGCCGCCACCCGGACCGGGTCCTCGCCCACGGCCTCGCCTCTCGCGGCGTGACGGCCGTCAGGGGTCAGGAGCACGGCGGTCAGGCGCAGGCCTTTCCCTCCCACCTCCTCGGGCCGGGCCCAGGCGGCGAGGGGGAGCGTGCAGTCGCCGCCGAAGGCGGCCACCACCCGGCGCTCGGCCTCGGCGGCGCGGGCGGCGTCTGGATGGTTCAGTACGGCGACGAACGCCGCGGCCGGGCCGCCGGCCCGGACCTCCAGGGCGAGGATGCCCTGCCCGGGAGCGGGGACCATCACCTCGGGGGACAGCGGATGCGCCGGGATGTCGCGCAGCCCCAGCCGGGCGAGGCCGGCGCCGGCCAGGATCACGGCCCCGGCGCCCGTCTCGCGCCACTTGCGCAGCCGGGTGTCGACGTTGCCGCGGATCGGCTCCACCTGGAGATCGGGGCGGCGGAGGAGGAGCTGGGCGCGGCGGCGGAGGGCTCCGGTGAGCACCACCGCGCCCTCGGGCAGGCCGTCCACGTCCGCCGCCACCTCGCTCACCAGGACGTCGCGCGGGTCGGCCCGCTCCGGAAAGGCGGCGACCGCCAAGCCGTCCGGGAGGGTGACCGGGAGGTCCTTGAGGCTGTGGACGGCGAGGTCGAGGGAGCCTTCGAGGAGGCCCTGCTCCAGCTCGCGGGTGAAGAGGCCCTTGCCCCCGACCTCGGACAGGTCGCCGGTGACCACGTCGCCGGTGGTGACGATGGGGACCATCTCGACAATGAGGCCGGGGTGCTGCGCCTCCAGGGCACGGGCCATCATCCCGGACTGCGCCAGGGCGAGGGCGCTCCGGCGGGTCCCCAGACGGAAAGTACGGGCTGCCGGGAGGGGGGGCTCAGGGCTGATCATCGTCTTCCAGGTGAAACAGCTCGCGCACCAGCTCGAGGCGGGAGGCGTCCTGACTCCCCTCGTGGTTGCGCAGGTGGACGCTCGGGTGGTGCAGGATCTTGCGGACCAGCGACCGGGTCAGGCGCTCGAGGTCGGCATGGGTGTCCGGCGGGAAGCGGTGGAGCATCTGCGCCACCTCGTGCTGGCGCACGCGCTCGGCCTGCTTCTGGAGGCGCGCCACCACCGGCTCGGCGCCGAGGCCGCGGTACCAGGCCCGGAAGTGGCCCATCTCCTGGTCGAGGATCTCCTCGACCCTGGGGACCTCCTCCTTGCGGAGCTTCAGGTTGCGCTGGATCAGGACCTCCAGCGAGTCGACGGTGTGGAGGAACAGGTTGCCGATCCGGCCGGCGGAGGGCTCGACGTTGCGCGGCACGCCGAGGTCCACTACCAGCAGCGGATCGGTCGACCGGGCGGCCATGGCCTCCTGGAGGTGGCGGTGGGTGAGGACCGGCTCGTCGGCGCCGGTCGAGACCACCACCACCTCGGCGGTGCGCACCGCGGCCACGCGTTCCTCGAAGGGGATGAGGAGGGTCTGAGGGAACTCCTCCTGGAACTGGCGGGCGCGCTCGGCGCCGCGGTTGGCCACCTTGAGCTCGCGGGCGCCGCGCTCGACCAGCGGGCGCGCGACGGAGCGGGCGGTCTCGCCGGCGCCGAGGAGGAGGACCCGGCACTCCTCGAGCCCTTTGAAGATCTGGCGCGCCAGCTCGACGGTGGCGTAGCCCAGGGAGACGGCGCCGGCGGAGATCCCGGTCTCCTGGCGGGAGCGCGCGCCGGCCGACATGGCGCTGCGCAGCAGGCGGCGCAGGATCGGCCCCTCGGCCCCCACCGCTTCGGCCAGGGCGGCGGCCTGTTTGACCTGGCCCAGGATCTCGGGCTCGCCCAGGACCATGGACTCCAGGCCGCTCGCCACGGCGAGCAGATGGCGGGCCGCCTCGCCATTGCGCTTGACGTAGAGCCGCCCCGGCTTCTCCAGCTCCGGCACGCGGCGCAGGAAGGCCAGATCGAGGGTGGCCCGGTAAGCGGCGTCCTCGTCGCGCGGATGGATGTAGACCTCGGTGCGGTTGCAGGTCGAGAGCAGGAACGCCTCGGCGACCCCGGCGCCGGCCAGCAGATGGACCAGCAGCTCCTCGCCGGCGGCGGAGTCGTAGGAGACCCGCTCCCGCATCTCCAGCGGCGAACAGCGGAAATCGGTGCCGACGAGGAGGAGCGGCGGATCCGTCCTGACCTCCTGCGGGCGCGAGGTCTCCGGCAGGCCGGGGAGCTGGGGCGCAGACATCAGAGGAACCCGTGGAAGTCGGTGAAGAAGAAATTGACCGCCATCAGGGAGAACAGGATGGCGCCCAGGCCGGCGAGGCTGGCCATGGCGGTCTGCCGGCCCTGCCAGCGCCGCATCCGGCGCAGCAGCAGGGCCGCGGCATAGAGCACCCAGGTGGCCAGGGTGATCAGGATCTTGGGATCGTGCAGCCAGGGCTGGTCGAGCCGCTCGGCATAGACGGCGCCGGTGATCACCGCGCCGGTCAGGCTGACGAAGCCCACCGACAGCGCGCCGAGCATCATCCGCTCCAGCGTCTCCAGGGGCGGCAGCTTGCCATAGAAGGTGGAGAAGCGGCCCGCCTTGAGCTCGCGGTAGAGCTGCAGAAAGAGGAAAGCGTAGGCGGCGCCGACCACGAAGGAGGCGTAGCCCAGGAGGGCCAGCGACACGTGGAAGGCGAAGAACGGGTTGTGGAAGATCTCCAGGCTCGGCGGCTGGGGCCGGGTGAGGATGGAGGACAGAAGCTGGAAGAAGAAGACCAGCGACACCATCCAGAAGCCGGTGGAGCGCTCCCGTCCGTGCCACTCGACGTACGCGTAGACGACCGCCACGGCGAAGGCCACGATGGAGAGGGCCTGGGATACCGTCGCTGCCGGGAACTGCTTCCAGTGGTAGGTGAGGGCGGTCAGGTAGGCCAGGTGGAACAGCACCGTGCCGCGCAGCCCGGGGGTGGCCGCCCGCTCCGGCAGCGGCTGCGGAGCGAAGAAGACGAACCCGTACGCGATGGCCACCAAAAGATAGGCGACCGGCAGGAGGATGGTGGCGGCGTCCAGGAACGTGGTCAAGCGGATTCCTCGGCAGGCGGAGTAAGGCAGTCGCCTCGATGCTAGCACCTTCTTGCCCGGCCCTACATCCTCTGCTAGTGTCCCTCGGGTCCCGCAAGTCGCGGGCCCACAGGGACATCGACCTTTTTGCCTGGACAACAGCCGGAGCCGCCATGGCCAACGTCGTGATCGTAGGGATGCAGTGGGGTGACGAGGGGAAGGGGAAGATCGTGGATCTCCTGTGCCCGGCGTTCGATGGCGTGGTGCGATACCAGGGGGGGCACAACGCGGGGCACACGGTCCGTTTCCGGGACCAGCACTTCTCCCTGCACCTGATCCCCTCCGGCATCCTCCATCCCGGGATGCTCTGCGCCCTCGGCAATGGCATGGTGATCGCCCCCGATGCCTTCCTGACCGAGCTGGGCCGGCTCTACGAGGCCGGGGTCCGGTTCGACGGCCGGCTGTTCGTCTCCAACCGGGCGCACGTGCTGCTGCCCTGCCACGCCATCCTCGACAAGGCGCGGGAGGAGGCGAAGGGTCAGACACGGATCGGCACGACCTCGCGGGGGATCGGGCCGGCCTACGAGAACAAGGCGTCGCGCTTCGGCATCCGGATGTGCGACCTGGCCGCCCCCGACCTGGAGGAGCGGCTGCGCAGCCAGCTCGGTCGTGTCCAGCTCGAGCTGACCAGCCTGGGCGGCGAGGCGCTGCCGTCGCCCGCCGCCTACGCCGACCAGTGCCGCGGCTGGGCGGAGCGCTTGAAGCCTTGCCTGCGTGACACCGAGCAGCTCCTCAACGGCTGGATCGCCGAGGGCAAGTGCCTGCTGTTCGAAGGGGCCCAGGGGGCGCTGCTGGACGTGGACCACGGCACCTATCCCTACGTCACCAGCTCCAACTCCACGGCGGGAGGGGCCTGCACGGGCACCGGCGTGCCGCCGACGCGGATCGATGGCGCCATCGGCGTGCTCAAGGCCTACACCACTCGGGTGGGGGGCGGGCCGTTCCCGGCGGAGATCGAGGGGGCGGCCGGCGACTTCCTGCGCAAGCGCGGCAACGAGTTCGGCACCACCACGGGCCGGCCGCGCCGCTGCGGCTGGCTCGACACGGTGGTGGCCCGCTATGCCCAGCTCCTGAACGGCGTCGACATGATCGCCCTGACCAAGCTGGACGTCCTCGACGACTTCGACGAGATCCCGGTCTGCGTCGGCTACCAGATCGGCGGCCGGACGGTGCGGGAGCTGCCGCCGGACCAGCGGAGCCTCGAGTCCGCCATCCCCGTGCTGCGCACCTTCAAGGGCTGGAAGCGCTCGACGGTAGGTGTCGTGGACGAGGCCGCCCTTCCCCAGGAGGCGCGGGACTACGTCGCCTTCATCGAGGACGAGATCGGCGCGCCGGTGACGCTGCTCTCCACCGGCCCGCGGCGGGAGGAGACCATCGTCCGCGAGGACGCGAGCCTTACCCGCCTCACCTCCGGCCGGCTCGCCAGGGTGCGCGAGAACCTCTAGAGGGTTTCGGCTATACTCGCCTACCGGGGGCCGTTAGCTCAGTTGGTAGAGCAGCGGACTTTTAATCCGCGGGTCCAGAGTTCGAGTCTCTGACGGCCCACCAGTCCGCGACCGCACATCCATTCCGTTCATGACCACCGCAGGTATCTCCGAGTCTGCCGGTCCGGCCTCATCCGGCTTCCGGACGTTCGTTCTCATCTGGCTCGGGCAGATGGTGTCGATGCTCGGGTCCGGGCTCACCTCCTTCGCGCTGGGGGTGTGGATCTACCAGCGCACGGGGTCGGCCACCAGCTTCGCGCTGCTGACCTTCTTCGTCATCGTGCCGGCGATGCTCGTCCTGCCGCTGGCAGGGGTGCTGGTGGACCGCTGGGACCGGCGGCGGGTGATGATGGCCAGCGACTCGCTGGCGGCCCTGGGCACCCTGGCCCTGGCGCTGCTGGTGTGGAGCGGCCGGCTCGAGACCTGGCACATCTATGCCGTGGTGGTCTTCAACTCGGCGGTGAGCTCCCTGCAGATGCCGGCGTTCTCCGCCACCGTCCCGCTGCTGGTGGCGAAGCGCCACCTGGGCCGGACCGCCGGCATGATGCAACTCGGCGCCGCCGTGCCGACCATCCTGGCGCCGCTGGTGGCGGGGGCCCTGGTCGCCGTCATCGGGCTCCACGGCATCCTGATCGTCGACCTGGTCACCTTCCTCTTCGCCGTCTCGATGCTCTTCATCGTCCGGTTGCCGAACCCACCGCGTGGCGGAGTCGAGGACGCCGCGGGGGCGGAGCAGGGGCCGGTCTCGCGAGATGCCCTTTACGGCTGGACCTACCTGAGGGAGCGGCCAGGCCTGCTGGCGCTGCTCTTCATGTTCGCCGGCGTGAACTTCTGTCTGGGCTTCCTGAACGCGCTGCTCACGCCGATGATCCTGAGCTTCGCCTCGGAGAAGGCGCTCGGCACCGTCATGGCGCTCGCCGGCTGCGGCATGTTGGTGGGGGGCGTCGCCATGGCCGTCTGGGGAGGGCCGAAGCGGCGCATGCAGGGTGTCTTCGGCTTCCTGCTGCTCGCCGCCGTGATCCTCTCCTTGAGCGGCCTGCGGGAGAACGTGACGCTCATCGCGGCGGCCGCGTTCGCCTTCCTCTGCTGCTTCCCGCTGATCAACGGATGTGCCGCGGCCATCCTGCAGACGAAGATCGCGCCGCAGGTGCTGGGGCGGGCCATGGCGGCGCAGCAGCTCGTCGCTATGTCGGCGCTGCCGGTCGCCATCCTCCTGGCCGGGCCTCTGGCCGACCATGTCTTCGAGCCGCTGCTGGCTCCGGGTGGACCGCTGGCCGGCACGGTGGGACGGGTGATCGGGGTCGGGCCGGGCCGCGGCATCGGCCTGCTCTTCATGGTGCTCGGCGGGCTGATCGTCCTCGCTGTGGCCGCGGGGTGGGCCAACCCGCGGGTGCGCAACCTCGAAGACGAGCTGCCCGACGCGATTGGCGACGAGCCTCCGCCCGTCAGCCCTCTTGGCCCGGCGCCGCAGGAACCCGCTCCCGGATCCCTTTGAAGCCCAGCCGGTCGAAGAGCTCGCCGACTCGCCCGGTGTCCGCTCCCCGGTAGGCCAGGGCTCGCAGCCCGTCCGCGGCCAGCTTTTCGGCCGGGGGATCGAGCGGAGCGTCGTGCGCCACCGTGGCGAGCCGCTTGGAGAGGAACGCCGACTCGCGGGCGTCGGTGAGCTTGGTGTAGAGGCTCCGCGCGCCCCGGATGCGTGAGACGCGGAGCTCCTCCAGGCGGGCGTAGAGATCCTCCACGGAGCCGAAGGCGGCGAGCAGCTCCGCGGCCGTCTTGCGGCCGATGCCGGGCACGCCTGGGATGTTGTCCACCGGATCGCCGGCGAGGGCGAGGAGGTCGGTGATCTGCTCGGGCCGGACCCCGAACTTTTCCCGCACGTCGTCCGGCGTGAAGCGAGCCTCCTTGGCAAAGTCCAGCAAGGTCACCCGGTCGCTCACGAGCTGCGCGAGGTCCTTGTCGGAGGTCACCACCACCACCTGGTGTCCCCTCTGGGTGACGGCTTCACAGACGGTGGCGATCAGGTCGTCGGCTTCGTAGCGATCGTCGATCCAGGTGGTGGCTCCGAGCGCCGCGGCCACCTCCAGGCAGGGATCGATCTGGGCCACAATCTCGGGCGGCGGGGCCTCGCGCTGTGCCTTGTAGGCGGGGTAGTAGTCGTTGCGGAAGCTGCCGTTCAGGTTGCGGTCGAAGGCCACCCCGAGATGGGTGGGCTTCTCGTCTGCGATGAGCTTCAGGAGGAAGCTGGCGAAGCCGTAGACCGCGCCGGTACGCTCGCCCGTCGGACTCTTGATGGAGGACGGCAGCGAGAAGTGGGCGCGGAAGATGTAAGGGCTGGCGTCGACGAGATGGACGGTGTGCAAGACGGCTTGTTCTCCTCGGGCTCTCGTCAGTGCCGGGCGAGCAACTCGCGAAGGGCCTGCCGGGCGTCTTCGACATTGACCTCGTGGTCCGCCTGCTTCCAAAGGACCTCGCCTTCCAGGGAGCGGATGACCAGACCATGGCTGCGGAACCCCAACTCCGCGATGAGCTCGCGGGACTCGGGCGTCTCGGCCACGACGTAGCGGGTCTCGACCCGCCGCGCAAACTCTTTTTCGAGCCCGCTC
>DASPJI010000237.1:0-4666 GCA_035628695.1 Thermoanaerobaculia bacterium
GCTGGCGATCCTCAAGACCGGAGCCGCCTACGTGCCGCTCGACCCCACCTATCCGGCCGAGCGGCTGGCGTACATGCTGGGCGACAGCGGCGCGCCGCTCCTGCTGGCGCGCCGCGCGTGGCCCGGCGGGGAACCGGTCGCCGGCGTCACGCTCGTCGACCTGGACGGGTTGGAGCTCGAGGGCGCGGACGAGGAGGATCTGGAGATCGAGATCCCTTCCGGGTCCCCGGCCTACGTGATCTACACCTCGGGCTCGACCGGCCGGCCGAAGGGGGTCCTGGTCACGCACGCCAACGTGCTGCGCCTCTTCGCCTCGACGCGGGAGCTTTTCGGCTTCGGCAGCACCGACGTGTGGACGCTCTTCCATTCCTACGCCTTCGACTTTTCGGTCTGGGAGATCTGGGGCGCTCTGCTCCATGGCGGCCGTCTGGTCGTGGTCCCCTTCGCCGTCAGCCGTTCGCCGGAGAAGCTCCATGCGCTGCTGCGCCAGGAGGAGGTCACGGTCCTCAACCAGACCCCCTCGGCTTTCCAGCAGCTCGTCTGGGCCGAGTCCGAGATTCGGCAGCGGGAGGGGAGCGCGCCCCGTTTGCCGCGCCTGCGGTGGGTGATCTTCGGCGGCGAGGCGCTCGACCTCGCGCGGCTCGAGCCGTGGATCGAGCACCATGGCGACCGGCGGCCGGAGCTGGTCAACATGTACGGCATCACCGAGACGACCGTGCACGTGACGCAGCGCCGGATCCGCCGGGAGGATCTGTCTGCCGGCGGCAGCCTGATCGGGCGGCCGCTCCCGGACCTCTCCGTCTACCTGCTGAACCGCGGTGGCGGCTTGGTGCCGATCGGTGTGCCGGGCGAAATCTGGGTCGGCGGCGCGGGCTTGGGGACCGGCTATCTCGGCCGCCCCGGCCTCACGGCAGAGCGCTTCGTTCCGGACCCGTTCGGCGCCGAGGCCGGCGGACGGCTCTACCGGTCGGGGGACCTGGCGCGTCATCTGGCGAACCGCGAGCTGCAGTACCTGGGCCGCATCGACCATCAGGTCAAGGTCCGCGGCTTCCGCATCGAGCTGGGGGAGATCGAGAACGTGCTGCGCCGGCACCCGGGCGTGCGTGATGTGGCGGTGCTGGTGCGCCCCGGCGCTCTGGGCGAGGCAAGCCTCGCCGCCTTCGTCGCAGCCGAGCCGGCGGCCCTGACGGGCGCGGAGCTGCGCGGTGTGCTCGCACGCCACCTGCCGGACTACATGGTGCCGACCGCGGTGGTGGTGGTAGACGAACTCCCCCTGACTTCGAACGGCAAGGTCGACCGCCAGGCGCTCCTGCGGCTCGAGCCCGCGCCGCAAGAGGGGGCCGCGAGCCCGGCGGCGCCGCGTACCCCCGACGAGGATCTGATGGCCGGCCTGTGGGCGCAGGTGCTGGGGGTGGCGCAGGTCGGTCTCGACGACAACTTCTTCGATCTCGGTGGCCACTCGCTGCTGGCGACGCGGCTGATCGCGCGGGTGCGCGAGATCTGGCAGGCCGAGGTGTCGCTGGTCGATCTCTTCCAGGGGCCGACCGTCGCCGGCCTGCTCACCTGTCTCCAGGCCGTCGCGGGAGGCGCGAGGGATCTCCTGCCGCCGATCGAGCGCGGGCCGGCGGGCGAGGATGCGCCGCTGTCGTTCACCCAGCAGCGCCTCTGGTTCCTCGATCGCCTGGAGCCCGGCAACTCCGCCTTTCACATTCCCGTCGTACTGCGCGCCACGGGTCCGCTCCATGTCACGGCCCTCGAACGGAGCTTCCAGGAGCTGGCCCGGCGGCAGGAGATCTTGCGCACCACGTTCCCGGACGTCGAGGGCCGGCCTCGGCAGGTGGTCTCCCCGCCCGCCGGGCCAGCCTTGCCGCTGGTCGACCTCTCGGGGCTGCCGGAGCCGCAAAGGGCAGCCGAGACGCGGCGGGTCGCTGTAGCCGAGGCGCGGCGCGCCTTCAGCCTGGCGTCCGGTCCGCTCTGGCGGCTGGCGCTGCTGCGGCTCGCGGCTGAAGAGCACGTCCTGCTCCTGGTCATGCACCACATCATCTCCGACGCCTGGTCGATGGGGATTCTGGTCCGGGAGGCCGTCGCCTTCTACTCCCGGTTTGCGGAGGGGAAGAGCTGCGACTTGCCAGCGCTGCCCATCCAGTACGCCGACTTCTCCGTCTGGCAGCGCCGTCATCTGTCGGGCGCGACTCTCGAGACGCTTCTGGACTACTGGAAACAGCGTTTGGGACGTCCTCCGGCGCCGCTGGAGCTGCCCGCTGACGGGCCTCGTCCCGCCGTGCCCAGCTATCGCGGTGCGCATCACCACTTCCGCCTGTCGCCCGAGCTGTCCAGCTCCTTGCGCGAGCTCAGCCGGCGTGAAGGGGTCACCCTCTTCATGACCTTTCTGGCGGCCTTCCAGGTGTTGCTGCACCGTCTCTCAGGCCGCGGCGACTTCGTCGTCGGCGTCGATATCGCCAATCGCAACCGTGCCGAGATCGCGGGGCTCATCGGCTTCTTCGTCAACCAGATCGCCGTGCGCAGCAACCTCTCTGGTGAGCCCACCTTCCGCGAGCTCCTGGCGCGGGTACGCGAGGACATACTCGGCGCCTACGTTCATCAGGACCTGCCGTTCGACAGGCTGGTGGACGCGCTGCAACCCGAACGAAGCCTGGGCCATATTCCGATTTTCCAGGTGCTCCTCTCCTTCGAGAACACGCCGAAGGTGACGCTGGCGGCGGACCGCCTCGTCTTTGCATTGGACGATCTCGACCCGGGCACCGCCAAGCGCGATCTCACTCTCTTCGTGCGCGAGGACGGGGCGAGCTGCGCGGGATCCTGGAACTACTCGACCGACCTCTTTGCCCCGGCGACGATCCAGCGGATGGCTGGGCAGCTCGAGGTCCTGCTCGGCGACATCGTCGCCCATCCGGACGCGCGGATCTCCTCGCTGGAGATGCGGAGCGAAGAGGAAAGAAGGAGACAAGACGTGGAGAAACTTGATAGGAAGGATGCGAAGTTCGCGAATTTTCTGAGCGTCAAACCACGAGCCGTCGGCACCGCGGGCAAGGACCTGGTCCGGAAGCAGAGCCTGCGGGACGGGCAGAGCCTGCCGTTGCTGATCACTCCGGCTCTCGACGGAGTCGACCTGACAGCCTGGGTACGGGCCAACCTCGAAGAGCTCGAATCGCATCTTTCACGTCATGGCGGCGTCCTCTTCCGCGGCTTCGACGTGAAGTCGGTCGCCGAGTTCGAGCAGTTCGCCCTCGCCGTCTGCGATCCGTTGTTCGGCGACTATGGCGACCTGCCGCCGGAAGAGAATGGACGGAAGGTCTATCAGTCGACCCCTTATCCGGCGGACAAGGCGATCCTCTTTCACAACGAGGGCTCGCATACGCATCGCTGGCCCTTGAAGCAGTTTTTCTTCTGTCTCCAGGCGGCGCAGCAGGGAGGCGAGACGCCGATCGTCGATTGCCGCGCCATGTACAACCGGCTCGATCCGCGGCTCATCGATCGGCTCTCCCGCAAGCAGCTTCTGTACGTCCGGAACTTCACCGACGGTCTGGACGTGAGCTGGCAGGAGTTCTTCAAGACCGAGGACCGGGCGGAGGTCGAAAGGTACTGCCAACGTGCCGCCATCGACTTCGAGTGGAAGGAGAACGGGCTGCGGACCCGCCACCTCAGTCCGGCGGTCGTGCGGCATCCGAAAAATGGCGAAATGGTCTTCTTCAATCAGGTGCAGCTCCATCACATCGCATGTCTCGAGCCTGCGGTCCGGGAGTCCCTCCTCGAGATGTACGGCGAAGAGGAACTGCCGCGCAACGTCTACTACGGCGACGGCTCGCCGATCGAGGACTCGGTGATGGAAGAGATTTCCCGCGCTTACCAGGAGACGGCGGTGAGCTTCCCCTGGCGGGAGGGGGACATCATCCTGCTCGACAACATGCTGATCGCTCACGGGCGCAACCCGTTCGTGGGGCCGCGCCGGATCGTCGTGGCCATGGGCGAGATGATCGAAGCTCCGACGGTCCGCGGTTGAAGGTCTGACGGCGCTCGAGCAAGGAGGTTTTGTGCACGACAGCGGCAGCGCGTACCGGCTCTCTCCTCAACAGCGACGCATCTGGTCGTTGCAGCAGGAGACAGGGGCCGCCCTGGCTCAGGCCGGTGTGATCGTCGAGGGGGAGCTGGACCGGGATCTCCTGCGTGGCGTCCTCGCCCGGATCACCGAGGACCATGAGATCCTGCGCACCGTCTTCCCGACGCCGCAGGGGATGAAGCAGCCGGCGCAGAGCGTGCTGGAGCACGCCGGCCTCTCGTGGTCGGAGGCCGGGTGCGGTTCCGTGCCCTCCGAGGAGATCTCGGAGGCCGCGCAGGTGGCGTCGCTGCTGGCCGAAGAGAGGAGCCTCGGCTTGGGCGTCGCGCGGGGTCCGCTGCTGCTCGTCCGGCTCGCCGCTCTCGCGCCCGGGCGTCACCTGCTCGTCCTGACCCTGCCCGCGTTGTGCGCCGACTCCTGGACGCTCGAGGTCCTCGTGCGCGAGGTCGCCGAACGCTATGCCGCGGCCGTCGCGCGACGGGAGTGGGACGACCAGCCTTTGCCCTACATCCAGTTCTCCGAGTGGCAGAACGACCTGATCGACGGGGAGGCTGGAGAGGCCGGCCGGGCTTTCTGGAGCCGCAACGGGTT
>DASPJI010000238.1:0-4349 GCA_035628695.1 Thermoanaerobaculia bacterium
TCCCGATTCACCGTGCGCCTGCCCGCCGTCCACGAGTTGGGCGCGCCGCCGCCCGTTGGCAGGGAGGTGGTGGAGGGACGGCCCGCGGCGGTCCAGGAAAAAGGCTGGGGAGAGGGCCTCCACATCCTGCTGATCGAGGACCATGCCGATACCGCGGCGGCCATGGCCGACCTGCTGCGGGCTGCGGGGAACGAGGTCACGGTCGCCAACTGCCTGGCCGAGGGGCGCGAGGCGGCCGCGGCCGCCCAGGCCGACGGAGCGCGGCGGATCGACTTGGTGGTCAGCGATGTGGGCCTGCCGGACGGTACCGGCCTCGACCTGATGCGCGAGTTGGCCGGCCGCTACGGCCTGCGGGGTATCGCCCTCTCGGGCTACGGCATGGAGGAGGACGTCCGCAAGAGCCGGGAGGCCGGCTTCGAGCGCCACCTCACCAAGCCGGTGGATGTCCAGGCGCTACGGGCGGCGATCTCCGAGGTCGCCGGCGCGGGTAGCTCGTAGCGCCCGTTTCGCCTGCACTTGCCAAATACCATTTTTTCTCTACAATCCTTCTGACGTATCGGCTGGTCTCATTGCAGGAGGTCCTTGTGCTCCAGAAACGGAAGCCACCCCTTCCGACTCCCCCGAGCGCCCAAGACTGGGACTTGCGCCTGTATGTGGCAGGGCCGACCCCCAGGTCGATCGCGGCCTTCTCCAACCTCAAGCGGATCTGCGAGGAGCATCTGGCCGGCCGGTACCGGATCGAGTTGGTGGACGTGCTCGAAGACCCCAGGCTGGCACGGCGGGACAGGGTCTTCGCCATTCCGACGGTTATCTGCGAGCGGCGGGGAGTGGCGAAGAAGAGTGCGACCGGAGACCTCTCGGACACCGAGCGGGTCCTCGCGGCCTTGAACCTGCCGCGGGCCTGAGCCCCGCGCGGAGGAGCGCCGGGCGCAGCCGATCGGCTACACTGCTCAGGACAGTCAGGACCACGGGCGCATGCACCTTCTGCATGTTGCAAGCTCCGGAGTGCGCCAGCCACCGAATGACCTCCGCAGGACCTTTCAGAAAGCGCCCCCCCCAGCCGGAGGCCGGAGCTACGCCTCTCCCCGAGACGGAGGCATTGCTGGCGGCGATCGTCGATTCCTCCGACGACGCCATCATCGGCAAGAGCCTCGACGGCACCATCTTGAGCTGGAACTCCGCGGCAGTGCGGATGTACGGCTACTCGGCCGAGGAGGTCATCGGCCGGCCGGTATCGATCCTCACCCCGCCCGAGCGCAGAAACGAGATGCACCGCATCCTGGAGGCCATCCGGCGCGGAGACAAGGTCGATCACTTCGAGACCGAGCGTATCGCCAAGGATGGACGCCGCCTCCGGATCTCGCTGACCGTCTCGCCGATCCGCGATCGGCAGGGCCGGATCGTCGGCGCCTCGAAGATCGCCCGCGACATCGGCGACCGCAAGCGGGCCGAGGACGAGGCTGAGCGAGCCCGCCGCCGGCTCTTCGAGTTCCTGGACAACCTCGACGAGGGCTTCTTCATCCTGGGCCCGGACTGGCGTTTCCTCTACCTCAATCAGGTCGCTCTGAGGCTGTCCGACGAGAGCGCCGAGGAGCTGGTGGGCCGCACGCTCTGGGAGGCGTTCCCCGCTCTGATCGGCACGGAGACCGAGGCTGTCTATCGCCGGGTGATGGACACCCGCCTCCCCGAGCGCTTCGAAACACGCGGTCTGCGCTCCGGCCGCTGGTTCGAGGTGAGAGTCTATCCATCCCTGGATGGGCTGTCCATCTTCTCCCGCGACTTCACCGACCGCAAACGGGCCGAAGACGAGCTGCGCCGTAAGAACGAGGACCTACAGGCCGCCAATGAGGAGCTGCAGGTCGCGGAAGAGGAGCTACGCCTATCCGAGTCGGCGCTGCGGCAGAGCGAGGAGCGATTCCGCGACCTGGCGGACGCCGTGCCCTCGTTCGTTTGGACCTCTGGGCCCGACGGCCTGATCGGCTTCCTCAACGAGCGCTGGTACGCCTACACCGGCTTGAGACCCGAGCAGTCGCTGGGCACCGGCTGGGTGCAGGCGCTGCATCCGGAGGACGTCGAACGCTCCCTCGATGCCTGGGAGGAGGCGCGGCGGCGGGGTGACTTCTATGAAGTGGAGATGCGCTACCGCCGGGCCGACGGCGAGTATCGCTGGTTCATCGCCCGAGCCCGCCCGGTCCGGGACGACAGAGGCCGTATCGTCGCCTGGTTCGGGAGCAGCCACGACGTCCACGACCGCAAGCTGGCGGAGGAGGCCAAAGACCGCTTCCTGGCCACCCTGAGTCACGAGCTGCGGACTCCGCTGACACCGGTTCTGGCGGTCACCTCGAACCTCGAAGGGGATGCCCGGCTGCCGGCGGACGCGCGAGAGGCCCTGTCCATGGTGCGGCGCAATGTAGAGCTGGAGGCCCGTCTGATCGACGACCTCCTGGACCTGACGCGTATCGCCCGGGGTAAGATCGAGCTCCACCCCGAAGCGGCGGACGCGCGCCGGATCCTGGAGCACGCCCTGGAGACCTCCGCCCGGCAGATCGCCTCCAAGGCGTTGCGCCTGGAAACCGATCTGGCGGCCGGCGATCACCGCGTCTGGGCTGATTCCTCCCGCCTGACCCAGGTCTTCTGGAACCTGCTCACCAACGCGGTCAAGTTCACGCCGGCTGGCGGCACGGTGCGAGTGCGGTCGTGGACCGAGGAGGACCTTGAACGGTCCGACTGGCTCGCGGTCGAGGTGGTAGACGACGGCATCGGCATCGAGCCGGAGCTGCTGCCGCGGATCTTCGACGCCTTCGAGCAGGGCGAGCGCGGCATCACGCGCCGCTACGGCGGCCTGGGGCTGGGTCTCGCCGTCAGCAAGGCGATCATCGACCTGCACGGCGGCCGGATCTCCGCCGCCAGTGCCGGGCCGGGCCGGGGAGCGGCCTTCACCGTCCGTCTGCCCGTGCGCGAGCAGACGGCCCCGGCCGTAGCTGCCGTCCCGGCCGCCACCGGCTTGGAGGCAGCGGAGCGATCGCTCCACGTCCTCCTGGTGGAGGACCACGACGACACGGCGGAGGCCATGGCCGACCTGCTGCGGGCCTCGGGCCACCGGGTGACGGTGGCGGATACGGTGGCAGCGGCACTGGAGGCCGCTGCCGCGGCGGCGAATGGCAGCGCGGCCGGCCCGCTCGATTTCGTGGTGAGCGACCTTGGGCTGCCCGACGGCAACGGTCACGACCTGATGCGAGAGCTGGCCCGCCGTCACGGTCTACGGGGGATCGCCCTGTCCGGCTACGGCATGGAGGAGGACGTCCGCCGGAGCCGGGAGGCCGGTTTCAGCCGGCACCTGACGAAGCCGGTCAGCCCGCAGCTCCTGCGCTCGGTGCTGCGGGAAGCGGCGGAGGCAGGGGGCGGATGAGAGTTTTCCGGCGAGACCGCCTGCGGCGGCAGGAGCAGGTTCTCGTCGAGCTGGCCAAGAGCCGCGCGGCCGAGCGTGGCGACCTCGCCGCCGCCCTCCGCGAGCTGACCGAGGCGGCGGCCGAGACCCTCGAGGTCGAGCGCGTCGGCGTCTGGATCTACACCGAAGACCGCTTTCGGATCCGCTGCATCGAGCTCTTCGAACGCACCCCCGGCCGTCACGCCGCGGGGGCCGAGCTGGCCGCGGCCGACTTCCCGGCCTATTTCAAGGCTCTGGAGCAGGAGCGCACTCTCGCGGCCAGCGACGCGCGCCGCGACGAAAGGACACGGGAGTTCACCACCTCCTACCTGGAGCCGCTCGGTATCGGTGCCATGCTCGATGCCCCCCTGCGGGCGCACGGCCGGATGATCGGCATGATCTGTCACGAGCACGTCGGAGGCGAGCGCAGGTGGAGTGCGGGCGAGCAAGCGTTCGCCGGCTCGATCGCCGATCTGGCCGCCCTCGCCCTCGAAGCCGAGGAGCGCAACCGCGCGGAGCGGGAGCTGCGGGAGCGCGTTGCGGAGCTCCAGATCCTGATGAGCATCTTGCAGGAGAGCGAGGAGCGCTCGCGGCTCGCCAACGAGGCCAAGGACCACTTCCTCGCCACCCTGAGCCACGAGCTGCGCACGCCCCTGACGCCGGTCCTGGCGATGGCGTCCATGCTCGAACGCGACGAGCGGCTGCCGGGCGACGCGCGCAACGCCCTCACCATGATGCGGCGCAACGTCGAGCTGGAGGCCCGGCTGATCGACGACCTGCTGGACCTCACCCGCATCTCGCGCGGCAAGCTGGAGCTGGAGCGCGGCGCGGCGGACGTGCGCCAGATCCTGGAGCACGCCCTGGACACAGTGGAGGCGGAGCTGATGACCAAGCGGCTGCGCCTGGTGACCGACCTGGAGAT
>DASPJI010000239.1:0-6120 GCA_035628695.1 Thermoanaerobaculia bacterium
CGAACTGCCCCTGCCAACGCTCGAAACAGGCCGAGTCCTCCAGATCGATGCGGTCTACCTGGAGATAGGGTTTACCCAGCGAGAAGTTCTTCAGGTAGTGCAGGTAGTTCGGATTGATGTCGCTCGCCACGTAGACGTCCCGCGGCAGCAGCCAGGTCGTGATGTTGCCGATCCCGGCGCCGATCTCCAGCACCCGCGCTCCGACGTAGGGGGCGATCGACTCGGCCATCCAGCGGTTGAAGCGCTGCGCCTTCTCCAGGCTGTGCAGGATGTGCGAGCCGTACTCGTCCTCGGCGTAGAGGTCGTCGATCAGCCAGTAGCGGACCATCGCCCGCAACGCCTTGAAGCCGTCCTTCCAGCCGATCTTCTTGCCCTCGCGGTAGGTGCGGCCCAGGTAGCTGATCGGCACCTCGAAGATCCGGCAGTCGCGCTTGGCGATCTTCGCCGTGATCTCCGGCTCCATGGCGAAGTCGTTGGAACGGATGGGGATGGACTTGAGCAGCGGAGCCCGGAACATCTTGTAGCAGGTCTCCATGTCGGTGAAGCTCAGGTCCGTGAACCAGTTGCTCAGCACGGTCAGGAAGCGGTTGCCCAGCGAGTGCCGGTGGAAGAGTACGCGCCGCCGCTCGCTCGGCAGGAAGCGCGAGCCGTAGACCACGTCCGCGCCGTCCTCGATGAAGGGGCGCACCAGGCGCGGGTAGTCGCGCGGGTCGTACTCCAGGTCGGCGTCCTGGAAGAGGATGAGGTCGCCGGTCGAGGCGGCGATGCCGGTGCGGATGGCCGCCCCCTTGCCCTGGTTCCGCTCGTGCTCGATGTAGTGGATGCGGCCGGGATGAGCCGCCGCCAGGCCGCGCAGGATGTCGCGCGTGCCGTCCCTGGAGCCGTCGTCGACGATCACCAGCTCCATCTCGCGGAGGCCGGGCACCTCCACCGCCAGCACCCGCCGCACCAGCTCCGCCACCAGGAAACGCTCGTTGTAGACGGGGATCACGACGGAGAGCTTGAGCCCCTCCGGCGGCGCTCCGTGGATGTAGGTGAGCTGCGGCGGGCGCGGATCGGCGGTCATGCGGGGCGGGGTTTCTGGGCGATGCCCGAGAGCGGCAGGCTCCACTTGCGGTAGAGCCACGGGCCGGCGAAGCGGTTGCGCAGCAGGAGGTCCAGCCCCTTGCGGCCGCGCGGCGTCATCGAAAAACGCTGGATCGGGCCCGGCGCGTCGTGGACGAGCTCCGGATCCGCGTAGAGCATCCGGTAGCCGAGCGAGCGCGGCACCATGCGGTGGAAGACGAAGCCCGCCCGCTCCAGCGCCTCTTTGTACTCGCGGTAGCTGTAGAAGTGCTCGTTGATCCCCAGCTCGGTCTCGATGTTGTTCGGCCGGTTGCCGGGGATCGACTCCATCTTCACCGGCTCGGAGATGAAGACGAAGGCCCCGCCCGGGCCCAGCACCCTGAAGACCTCGGCGAACAGGGAGTCCAGGTCCCCCGAGTGGTGGATCGCGGCGCAGCTGAAGACGGCGTCGGCCCAATTGTCGTGCAGCGGCAGCCGGTGGATGTCGCCGCGTACCCGCTCGAACTGCATGCCGTCCGCCTCGAAGAAGATGTCCGCGGTCTCGAGGCCCAGGAAGCGGGTGGTCAGCACGTCCACCGCCACCACCTCCTTCGCCAGGCCGAGCTTCTTCAGGAACCGGCTCGACCAGGTGCGCCCGGCGCCGATGTCCACCACGTTCTGGCCGGCGAAGCTCAGGTGCTCGAAGATCTGGAAGAAGTCGGGCGCGACGTGCGGCCACGGCGGGTGCGGGTACTGGGGCAGCGCCGTCATCACCGGCACCAGACCCTCGTCCAGGTTGCCGGCGAGCTGGATCCAGCCGGCGACCTCGCGGGCCAGCGTCTCGTCGGTGGGATCGATGAAGTCGGGGATGCCCTTGTGGACCGGGAACGACCGGCCGCAGGAGCAGTCGAGCCGCCCCTCGCGGACCTCGCGCGCGTCCTCCTCCCCCACGGTCAGGCCGAGGCGGTTGCGGCAGAACGGGCACCTCATGGATTCGACGAATTCTCTCTTCATGCGCGCTCCCGCGGACGGGGCGAGAGCCTATCACCCCTAATAAGGCCGTGCTTCACACACCGAGCGCATCCGCGTCAGGAACTCGGCCGGCCGCTGGCGGGGCGGGTTCTCCGCCGGGAAGAAGACGACATAGCCGGGGATGCCGGTCTCGAGCGTGCCGGCGAGCCCGGTCCGCCGCCGCATCTCGTGGATCCAGGTGGGCCGCCCGTCGGGGTTCGCCCAGGCGAGGAGGGCCCAGCGCTGCGGGTGCGGCTGCAGCCAGCGGGCGTACTGGTAATGGTCGTGCTCGTCCTCGCAGGGGTGGGGGACGATCCGCTCCCGGGACAGGAAGGCCACCGGGTAGACGGTCCAGTACCCGCCGGCGACCACCTGGATGCGCCGCGAGGCCAGGGTGTCCAGGAGCCGCTCGTCCGCCGTGGCGCGGCCGGCCCATACCTGGCGCTCCGCGGTCCAGGGCCAGGGATACCCGGCCAGGCCGAGAGCCGCGACGCAGGCGGCGAGGACCGCCGCGGCCGCGCGGCTCCGGCGTGCCACGGCGTGCACGAAAACGGCGAGGATGGGCGCCGCCACGATGGCGATGGGCAGGACGTAGCGCACGGTCAGCCCCCGCACCTGCCCCGCCGCCGAGACGAGGTTCAGCCCCAGGACCGAGAGCACCACCAGCAGCAGGAGCGCCCAGGCGTCCGGAGGGACCCCCGCGGCCAGCCCGCTCCCCCGCCGCCGCAGGAGGGGCAGCGCCAGGAGGAAGAGGAAGGCCGCGGCGTAGACCGCCAGCACCGCCGGCCGCAGGCGCGCCGGCACCGGCGGCGCGAGGAAGCCCTGCGGGTTCACCGAGGCCAGCAGCTCCGGCACGTTGTAGGTGACGATGTAGGTCCCGTTCTCGGCCAGCGCCCTCAGCCCGCCGTCCGGCGGCCGGGCCGCGTAGTTGCCCCGCAGGCTGCCAAGAGGATGCTTGATGTTGTAGGCGATCAGCGGCGCCGTGCCGAGGACCGCCCCCGCCACGGCCAGGGCGACGAGGCGCCGGTCGCGCAGCAGGCCGCGCCGGTAGCCGAGCAGCCAGAGCCCGGCCGGCGCCGTGACGCCGAGGGTCTGGATCGAGTGCCAGAGCCCCACTCCCGCCGCGAGCCCCAGGAGGAAGGCGGTCCGCCTCCCCTCCCCCGGCGCCGGTATCGGCTTTCGTCCCAGACGCACCGCCAGCCAGAGGATCACGGCACAGGACGCCATCATCGCCGGATAGCCGTTCAGCACGTAGGTCCAGAAGAGGACCGACGGGCTGGGCAGAATCAGGAAGAGGAGCGCCAGACAGGCGATGCGGCGCCCCAGCAGCGCGCGGGCGAAGAGGTAGGACGCCACCAGGAACACCAGGCCGAAGGCCAGGGCGACCGCCATAAGGGCTGCCCGGGACGGTCCGGTCACGAGGAAGGCCCCGGCCGCCAGGTAGCACTCGATGGCGCCGATCCGGGCGGCGGAGAAGAAGACCGGGAGGTCTCCGCGCAGGATCTTGAAGGCGCAGAGCCCGGAGAGGATGGCGTCGGCGTCCGCCGGGTACTTGTGGGAGGGGAAGGCCATGACCGCCCGCACCACCAGACCGGTGAGGAGCAGCATCAGGGCCGCCAGGCTCCAGCGGTCGAAGCGCGTCCGCAGCAGCTTCAGATAGGAGAAGCTGGTGGCCCAGAAGCGCATCTTGGACTGCCCCTCGCGCCGGAAGATGAAGTGGATCGGCTCCTCGGCGAGGGTCATCCCGGCCTGATGGGCGCGGATCAGCAGCTCGGGGAGGAAGGCGAAGTTAGCGTTCTCGAACGACAGGGAGCGCAGGGCCGCGGCCCGGTAGACGCGGAAGCCGGAGGTCTTGTCGCGCACCCGCAGGCCGTAGAGCCGGCGCATCAGCACGTTGGTGGTGCCGGAGAGGAAGCGCTTCCAGGCCGGCGTCCCCTCCACCCGGCTCGCCGCCAGGAAGCGCGACCCCACCAGGATGTCACACCCGTGGCGCCGGAATGCCTCCAGCAGGTGGGGGATCTCCTCCGGCTGGTGGTTGAGATCGGCGTCCATGGTGACCACCAGGTCGGGGTTGCCCTCTAGGGCGGCGGCGAAGCCGCGCCGGAAGGCGTTGCCCAGGCCGCTGGGCTCCTCCTGGTAGAGGACGCGGATCCTTTCCAGCTCGCCGGCCAGCCCGGCGAGGATCTCGCGCGTCCGGTCCCGCCCCTCCACCACGTAGAGGATCTCCCAGGCGCAGTCGGGCAGCCCGGACAGCACCCGGTGGAGGCGCCGGGTGAGCACCTCGACGGTCTCCTCCTCGTCATAGGCGGCGATGACCACCGCGAGCCGCGTCATGCCGCGGGCTTCCTCCCGACCGCCACGACGTGGATGAAGGAGTCGCGCGGGGTGAAGTCCGCCGCGACCGGCTCGAGCCCACCCCCGCGCAGGGTCTCCCGGGCGTGGCGCAGCGACCGCAGCCGGTTCACCTCGTCGGGAAAGAACTGGAAGGGCTTCCCCGTCGACTTGCCGCGGATCCACTCGAACGGCGCGAGCACCCAGCGCGACAGGCCGAACTCCGGCGGCCAGAAGAGGATGGCGCAGCCGCGCGGCGCCAGCACCCGCCGGAACTCCTCGAGGATCTCCCGGCCGTCGCCGGGATGGAAGTGCTCCATTACCCCCAGGTTCCAGATGCCGGCCACCGAGCCGTCGCGGAACGGCAGCCGCCGGATGTCGCCGCAGACGAAGTGGCGGTGCACCGCCGAGCCGCGGGCGGCGGCGAGCGCCGGCAGCGAGAAGTCGAACGCGACCAGCCCCCGCTCCAGCGGCGCGACCCGGGCCGACGCCTGGGCGGTGCCGCATCCCGGCTCGACGAACAGGCCGCGCGGCGGGAAGTAGCGGTCCGTGTAGTGGCGGACCGCCCGGCAGAGGATGGTCTTGCGCACCAGGGAGGCCAGCGTCCCGAAGAGGGACCGGTCGCCCCCTTCGAGCTCCCGCCAGTGCTGGTCCCAGGCTTCGCGCTCGCCGTGACTCATTCAAGGATCTCCAGGCACACGTGAAAGCGGCAGATCATCTAATGGTATCGCCTTCAGCGCAAGCGCCGTCCCCTCCCCCAGGAGACTCACCCGGAATCCGGGGGGCCGGGTCCTGGTTCTGTGAGAGGACCTCTGCACTGATAGCCGAGCTTCTATGTTAGGATACGCACGCTCTATGCAGAAAAATCTCTTGCGGTCCGCGCGGCCTTGGCGCGATGGCGCCAGCCTCCCTCTGCCCGCCCTGCCCCTCCTCTCGATCCTTCTCCTGGCCATGCTCCTGGGCAGCGGAGCTGTGTCCGCCCAGGTTCCCAACACGCCGCCCAGCTTCACGGGCTTCCCCATCACCCTGGCCGGCGAGGGGAACCTCGAGTACAGCCAGCCGGTGGCGGCGGACCTCGGCACTCTGGCCGGGGGCACGGCGGGGTACCTGGAGATCGTCTTCGGCACCAAGCAGGGGGACCTGCACGTCATCCACCGCAATACCAACGGCACGTGGGCGGAGGCGCCCGGCTTTCCGGTGAACGTCGGCACCTACATCGCCTCCAGCCCGGCGGTGGGCGACCTGACCGGCGACGGCGTGCCGGAGATCGTGGTCGGGCACGGCAATCACAACGTCAACGGCGGCGGCGGGCCAGGCGGCGTCAAGGCCTTTCGCAACAACGGCTCCCTGCTCTGGGCGCGCAGCAGCTTCGACTACGTCACCGGCCAGGACGGCCAACCCGATGCGGTCTTCGGCACGCCGGCCATCGGCGACGTGGACGGCGACGGCCAGAACGAGGTGGCCTGGGGCGGCTTCGACTTCCGGATCCACCTGGTGAGCGGCGCCAACGGCAGCTACGAGCCGGGCTGGCCGCTCTTCATCCGCGACACCGTGTGGTCCTCGCCCGCCCTGCACGACATCGACGGCGACGGCGAGAAGGACATCATCATCGGCGTCGACGCCCACGACGAGCCCGGCTTCGGCACCCAGAACGGCGGCAGCCTGCACGTGCTGCGCTACGACGCGTCGCAGACCTGCTCCACGGCGAACCCCGAGAGCTGCACCATGCCCACC
>DASPJI010000240.1:0-4298 GCA_035628695.1 Thermoanaerobaculia bacterium
CGAGATAGAGCGGGAGAAGGGCTTCCACATCCGCGGCGGAGCCGGGCGGACCGGCGCCGGGGACCACCCGGCGGACCACCGGATAGGGGAAGGTGGCGCTCGACGCCATACAGCCGGCGACGTCCGCCATCTTCCCATCGAGCATCAGGATGCCGAGCCGGGATTCCATGGATTCCACCAGCGCCACCGGCATCCTCCTACGCGGCCACCGCGGCCCGCACGTCGGCGGGACGGTAGCTGCCGCTCATTGCGAGGTCGAGCTGAGTCAGGATGTCGAAGACCGGTACCCCCACCTCCTCGCGCACCGTCTGCAGACAGGCCGGGAGCATCGTGCACTCGGAGACGAAGGCGCCGATGTCGGGATGCTCGGCGAGCATGCCGCGGACGACGCCGAGGAGGTCGGGGGTGAGCCGCTCCCGCAGTTCCGGGGAGACCTCCTTGGTACGCAGGAAGGTGAGCCACGACTCGTGCTCCCCGACGCCGCCCAGAGCGACCGGAATGTCCTGGCTGCTCCACCCCGAGGCGTTGTAATTGCGCTCGCTCACGGCGTGGGTGAAGAAGGTGAGGATGCCGATCCGACGCCCGCCGATCAGGCGGTGGAGGTCGGGGACCATGAGCAGCGCTGAGGTCACCACCGGCACGCTGACGGTGGCGGCGAGCTCCTTCTGCATGAGAGCAATGAGCCCGCAGTTGGCGGTGATAGCCGCGACCCCTTCTCGCTCCAGCTCACGCGCCGCATCAACGTAGAGGGGGAGCATGGCCCATGCCTCTTCGGCGGAGAGCGGCGTGCGTGAGCCGCGCACCACCTTGCGCACCACCGGGTAGGGGAACGTCGCCTCACAAGCCATACAGCCGGGAACGTCGGCCATCTTCCCTTCGAGCATCAGGATGCCCAGCGGCGGGCGGCTCGTCATGCGTCACCGCCCCTTCTTCGCGGTGAGCGCCTGCCGCGCGGCGGCCGCGATGCCTTCGGCATCCAGCCCGTAGCGGCGCAGGTGCTCCGTGTAAGGCCCGACGTATTCGGCATAGGCATCGGGGATGCCCAGGATGCGCAACGGCACCGGCGCGTCCTGCGCCACGGCCTCGGCCACGGCGCCTCCCAGGCCGCCGTGCACCGTGTGCTCCTCCACCGTGATCAGCAGCCCGGTCTCGCGGGCCGCCGTGGCCAGCAGCTCGCGGTCGACGGGCTTGATGGTGTGGAGGTCGAGGACGCGCGCGTCGATGCCCTCGCGCGCCAGGATCTCCGCCGCAGCAAGCGCCTCCGCCACCACGGTGAGGCCGGAGGCCACCAGGGTCAGGTCACCGCCGTCCCGCAGCGTGTTCCCCTTACCGATCTCGAACGGGCAGTCCTCGCCGTAAACCTGGGCGGTCACGTCCACCGCCAGGCGGATGTAGACCGGGCCGGGGTGATGGCCCGCCGCCAGGGTGGCCCAGTAGGCGGAGACCGCGTCGGCCGGAGCGATCACCGTCATTCCGGGGAAGCCCCGCGCGATGGCTACGTCCTCGATGCAGTGATGGGTCGGGCCGGAGAAACCGGCCTGGAGCCCGGCGAAGGTGCCGAAGATCTTGGCGTTTGCCTTGTGATAGCAGAGGTCGAGGCGCACCTGCTCGCAGGCGCGCATCAGGGCGAACGACGCGAAGGTGTTGATCAGCGGGATCTTGCCGCGCAGCGCGAGACCGCCTGCGGCGCCGACCAGGCTCGCCTCGGCGATGCCGAAGTCGATGTAGCGGTCCGGGAACTCGTCGCGGAACGGGAAGCCGCCGAAGTCCCCCAGGTCCGCTTCGAGAGAGAAGAAACGCCGGTCCTGGCGGGCGAGCTCGAGCTGGGCTAGGCGGCAGGTCTCCACCGCCGACAGCCCATGGCGCTCCACCCAGGCCTTGCTGCCCACCTTGAGGTCGGTGGCGACCGCTGCCGACACTGTCATGACCGCCCCTCCCGCAGACGCCGCGGCCCGAGGTCGGCGAGCGCCCGGTCCCGCTGGTCGCCGGACAGCTTGCCGTAGTGCCAGGAGTGGGCGTGCTCGGCGAAGGAGACCCCCTTGCCCTTGACCGTATTCGCCAGCACCAGCGAGGGCTTGCCCGGCACGAACGGCACGGCATGTAGCGCCCTGGACAGATCCTCGACATCGTGGCCATCCACCTCGCGCACCTCCCAGCCGAAGCTCCGCCATTTGTCGGCGAAGGGCTCGAGCGCCATGATCTGCTCGGTGGGGCCGTCCTCCTGCACGCCGTTGCGGTCGACGATGCCCACCAGGTTGTCGAGCTTGTAGTGGGCCGCGGCCATGGCCGCCTCCCACACCGAGCCCTCCTGGCACTCGCCGTCGCCCATCACCACGAAGGTGCGGTAGGAAGACCCGTCGTGCTTGCCGGCCAGGGCCACGCCGTTGCCCACCGGCAGGCCGTGCCCCAGCGAGCCGGTGGCGAGCTCGACGCCCGGGATGCTCTTCAGCGAGTGCCCGGCGAGGCGGCTCCCCATCTGCTTGTACGTCTTGAGCTCCTCCACCGGGAAGAAGCCGCGCTCGGCGAGCGCCGCGTAGAGGGCGGCGCTCGCGTGCCCCTTGCTGAAGATCAGATAGTCCCGCCCATCCATCTTGGGCTGCGCCGGATCGACCCGCAGCACGCCGTCGAAGAACAGCACGGTCAGGATCTCGGTAACCGACATCGATCCGCCGACGTGAGCGCCGGGCGAATCGGCCGCCATGTGCACGATGTGGTGGCGCAGGGTATGCGCGATGTCCTTCAGGTCCGCCCAGCGGTCCGCCTGGGGGATCTCGGATACTTTCGTCAAAGCCAAGTGGTCTTCCTCCTCTTCAACGGATCGATGGGGCGGCCTCACCAGAGCCGCGCGGCCTGTTCCCAGGGCTCGCGGTAGTCGAGGATCCGGGCGTGATCAGTGAGATCATCCAGACGCGAGAAAACCTTTTGGAAAGCCTCGAGGTAGAGATCGACATTGCGGCTCTCCATGAAGCTCGCCATGCACAGCCGGTGTCCGACGAGCAGCGTGCTCCGGATCACGTCCAGCGTCTGGGGGTATTCGTACATGTCGTAGGTGACGTCGCGGCTGGTGTGGCCGCAGGTCCAGGGGCACCCCTGGCCGTAGCCCTTCCGCTCGACGAACAGGAGCTGCCCCGGGATGGGGCGGTTCTGGTACTCGATGAGCGGCACCCCTTCTGCCTCCATGGCGTCCTGCACCGCCTTGCGGAAGACACCGACCGGCAGGTCGACGCCCGCCGCCGCGGGGTCCACCCGGAACCGGAAATGGTGGTAGACGTGCGTGCGATCGTCCGGCACGAAGGGGGGAATGAGGCCCGGGATCTCCTCCAGTCCCCTAGCCAGGCGGCGCGCCCCTTCCTGCACCCGCTCCGTGTAGGAGTCGAGCCGCTCGAGCTGGCTCAGGGTGAACGCCGCGAGGATGGAGCTGAAACGATAGTTCCAGCCCATGGTCAAGGCGTTGTACTCCCGCGCCTGGTCGGGGCGTACTTTCTCGCCGAACATCTTGATCATGTCGGCGGCGTCACGCAGCGCCGGGTCGCTGGTGGTGAACAGCCCCCCCTCGCCGGCGGTGGGCAGGTTCTTGCCGGCCATGATGCTGTAGGCCGCCATGTCGCCGAGCCCGCCGGCCTTTCTTCCCTTGTACAGGGCGCCCGGCGCCTGGCAGGTGTCTTCGATCACCTTGATGCCGCGCCGCCGGGCGATCTCCAGGATCGGGTCCATGTCGGCCGGCAAACCGTGCAGATGGACGACGACCACGGCCTTGGTCCGGTCGGTGATCCGCTCCTCGATCTTCGCGGGATCGAGAGTGAAGGTGCGCGGATCGATATCGACGAAGACCGGCAGCCCCTGGTGATGGATGACCGCCGTGGCCGAGGCGAGGAAGGTCAGGGCGGGGACCAGCACTTCGTCCCCCGGCTGCACGCCCGCTGCCGCCACCGCCGCGTGGAGCGCCGCCGTGCCGCTGTTGAAGGCCAGGCAGTAGCGGCTACCGATGTAGTCGGCCCACGCCTGCTCGAGCGCCGGCACGGCGTCGTTGTTGATCCAGGAGAGGCGGCCCGAGCGCAGGGTATCGACAACGGCCGCGATATCCTCCTCTTCGACCAGCGGCCAGCGCTCGACGATGGTCCCCGGTGGCACGACCGGCGCCCCGCCGTGCAGGGCGAGCCTGCCGGCGACGGGGCGCGGCGCGGGCCGCTCCGCTTCAATCAATGACATACAGCCGCCTTTCGACTTCGGTGTTGGTGAGGACCTCGCGCCCGTTCTCGGTGACCACGACCGTGTCGGAGAAGCCCACGTGGCCGTTC
>DASPJI010000241.1:0-2595 GCA_035628695.1 Thermoanaerobaculia bacterium
CAGCTCGTGCGGGCGGACGACGTGATGACCCGCGGCGCGCTGACCATCCAGGCGGACGGCTGGCGCCGCTTCCAGTACAACCCGCGCCTGGACGCCATCGCCGCCACCATCCCCCGGGGCACCATCTTCGACCGCAACGGCGTCCCGCTGGCGGCGAGCAACGCGGGGGACCTGTGGAAGGCGCGGGCGACCTACGCCGAGCTGGGGGTCCCCTTGACCCACATGAAGCTCGAGAACGGGCGGCGCATGTACCCGTTCGGCGGCCGCACGTTCCATCTCCTGGGCGACCTGCGCAACCGGGTGAACTGGGCGGCGTCCAACACCTCCTACATCGAGCGCGACTCGCGCATCAGGCTCCAGGGGTATGACGACTACGCCGCGGTGGTCGAGGTGCGGCAGCCGGACGGCACGATGTCCGAGCTGGTCAGGGAGGACTTCCGCGAGCTGATCCCGCTGCTGCGCCACCGCTACCAGCTGGAGCACCCGCGGGTGAAGCACATCTTGGAGCGGCCGCGCGACGTCCGCACGTCGATCGACATCCGGCTCCAGCTCGCGGCGGAGCAGATCCTGGAGCGCTACGCCCGGCAGGTGGGGCGCGGAGCCGGCGCCGCGGCGGTGGTCATGGACCCGGCGACCGGCGATCTCCTCGCCAGCGCCGGCTATCCCTGGCCGGGGGAGCTGCCGGTGCGGGACGCCGAGGAGGCGGCGCCGGCGCTGATCGACCGGGCGCGCTACGGCATCTATCCGCCGGGCTCCACCTTCAAGATCGTCACCGCGATGGCCGCGCTGCGTAAGGACCAGGGGCTGGCGCGGCAGACCTACGAGTGCACGGCGCTGCCCGACGGCCGGGTGGGCAACCGGGTGAGGGGGTGGGGGCGGCCGATCCGCGACGACGTCACCGACCGCGTGCCGCACGGCACGGTCGACATGCAGAAGGGGATCCGCGTCTCCTGCAACGCCTACTTCGCCCAGCTCGCCACCTACGCGGTGCAGGCCCAGGCGCTCCACGAGACCGCCGACCTCCTGGGGATCAAGGTGGCGCGGCCGAACACGCCGGAGCAGTTGAAGGACGCGCTGCCGCAGGCGGGCTACGGCCAGGGGCAGGTGGTCGCCACGCCATTCCAGATGGCGCGGGTGGCGGCGACGGTCGCCAACGACGGCGCGATGCCCGAGGGGCGCTGGGTCACCGACGCGAGCAACACCCGCACCGCCGAGCCGGTGCGCATCCTCGCCGGCATGCCCGAGGGTTTCATCGCCCGCTCCATGCGCGAGGTGGTGACCGCGGGCACCGCGCGCCAGCTCTCCGGCGTGGAGCCGGCCATCGCCGGCAAGACCGGCACCGCCGAGGTCCAGGGCAAGCCCTCCCACTCCTGGTTCATCGGCTACGCGCCCTACGGCGCCGCCACCCAGGCCCGGGAGGCTCAGGACGGGAAAGGGAAGCGCATCGCCTTCGCGGTGATCATCGAGAACGGCGGCTACGGCGGCCGGGCGGCGGCCCTCGCGGCGGGCGAGATCGTCCGCAAGGCGGCCGAGCTGGGGCTGGTGGAGTAGATTAGGATCAAGCCATGGACACCCTGGGAGACATCCTCAAGAAGATCCGGCACTGGGTCCGCCCCTGGGAGATGGGGACGGAGCCCATGGAGGTCCGGCGGGCCGTGCTCGAAGAGATCGAGGCCAAGGTCGTGGCGGCCGGCGGCGGCAAGCGGATCTTCCCGTACAATCGCGTGCGGGTGCACCTGCTGGTGAGCGGCCCCGACGAGCGCGCCATGCTCGAGGCGGTGGTGAACGAGGGGTGGGACCTGGAGGGGGAGGTCCGCCGGCGGATGCGCGAGCGCGGCGTCGAGCTGCCCCCCGGCTTCGGCCTCGAGGTGGGCTACACCGAGGAGACGGGTCCCGAATTCGGCGGCCGGCACTTCCATGTCTCCTACGAGCGGGCCGAGGTGGAGCCGCCCAGGCCGGGCGAGCCGGGCCGGCCCCTCCTCGAGCTGACGGTGACCAAGGGGCAGGCGACGCCGCAGGTCTACAGCGCCGAGGCCGACCGCATCTACCTCGGGCGCATGCAGGAGGTCATCGACCACGAGGGGCGGGTGCGGCGGCGCAACGACGTCGCCTTCGCCGAGGAGGGGGAGATCAACCAGACCGTCTCCCGCGAGCAGGCCCGCGTCACCTGGGACCCCGAGACCCGCGGCTACTGGCTGCGCGCCGAGCCCGGGGCCTCGGCCACCCGCATCTTCCGCGACGGCCGCGCCATCGAGGTCAGCCGCCAGGACCGCCGCGGCGTCCGCCTCCAGGCCGGCGACGAGGTCTACCTCGGCCGCGCCTGCCTCAAGGTGGGGTTGCGGCAGCTCTGACATCCGACCTGCTCCGGCATGCGTAGCATGCGTTAGGATGAGAGCCCGGATTCTCATCCCACAGGGGCAGGAGAGATGGCGAAGAGCAGTGCCACCACCGTCGAGGGATCGAGGCGAGCCGGCCGAAGCAGGAGAGGTCTCATGCGGTATCCAGGTCTGGTCCTCGCCGTCGCCCTGTCTCTCCCCGTGACCAGTCTCGCCGCCCACGGCCAGACCGTCGATCCGCTGATCCTGCCGGAGGTGG
>DASPJI010000242.1:0-2178 GCA_035628695.1 Thermoanaerobaculia bacterium
CAGCATCGATGACCTGCCTCCCCTCCTGCGCCTGGGGGTGCCGGTCTCCTACGCCGTGCTGCCGTTCGAGGAGGCGACGCCCACGGTGGTGGCGGAGCTGCGGCGCCGTGGCGTGGAGATGCTCCTCCACCTGCCGATGGAGCCGCGCAACGGCGAGGACCCCGGCCCCGGCGCCCTCCGCCTCGGCATGAGCGACGAGGAGCTGCGCCAGCTGACCGTCGCCGCCCTGCGCGCGGTCCCCGGCGCCAGCGGCGTCAACAACCACATGGGCTCCGGCCTCTCGGCGCACGAGCCCTCCATGGAGGCGATCCTCGGCCTGCTGGCCACGCGGCGCCTCTTCTTCCTCGACTCGCGCACCAGCGCCGAGAGCGTCGGCTACCGGGTCGCGACCTCCCTGGGCATCCCGGCCGCCGAGCGCCAGGTGTTCCTCGACGACGACCAGACGCCGGAGGCGATCCGCACCCAATTCCAGCGCCTCCTCGGCCTGGCGCGCACCCGGGGGGCCGCCATCGCCATCGGCCACCCCCACCCGGCGACGCTCGCCGTCCTGGCGGACGAGGTGCCGCGCGCCCGCGACATGGGGTACGAGTTCGTGCCCGTCAGTTTCCTGCTGGACCGGCCCGACGAAGAGACGGAATAGGGTGGGAGAGGGGTCTCGCCGGTAGCGCGGATTTACCTGCCGCCGGTCTTCCTGGAGAAAAATTTTCCCTGACGGGCATCGAGGCATGGCCTCTGGCCCGTCAGGGATCGGTCTTCAGATCTCGTGTGCGATCGGGATCGGAGACGGAGATCGGTCAATAGCGGTCGCGGCCCGAGTCGCGGCCACCGCCGCCGCCCCAGCCGTTCGAGCGGCCCTGGCCGCCGCCGCCACCACCACCGGTCCGCGGCCGGGCTTCATTGACGTTGAGCTTGCGGCCCTGTAAGTCACGGCCGTTCAGGCTACTGATCGCCGCTTCCGCTTCGGCCCGCTCGGGCATCTCGAGGAACCCGAAGCCCTTCGACTGGCCGGTCATCTTGTCCTTGATGATGGTGCAAGAGGTGACCTGGCCGAACTCCTCGAAAGTCTCCCGGAGCTGATCCTCGGTCATGCGGTACGACAAGTTGCCTACGTAGAGGTTCATTCTGCTGTCTCCTTGGTCATGGGTCTCGGTGTGAGTGTCTGCAAAAGCCTTGCCCAAACCAAGTACCGGCAGGAACCTTCAGGGCGAAGCCGTCGAAAAGGGGGCCGCCGCCCAGCCCTACCCCCGCATGGAGGGGTAGAGCTGGCGGTAGCTGTCGGCCAGCACCAGGATGCGCTTGACGTAGTTCCGGGACTCCTCGATGGAGAGGGTCTCGAAGAAGTCGTCGAGCCCGGCGCCGGTGCCGGAGGCCTCGTTCCACATCCGGCGGATGCGGTTGGGGCCGCCGTTGTAGCCCGCGAGGGCGAGCTCGACGTTGCCGTCGAAGCCGTCGAGGAGCTGCTTGAAGTAGGTGGTGCCCAGGCGGACGCTGACCTCGGGGTCGTAGAGCCGCGACGGGTCGTAGGCCATGTCCAGCTTGCCGGAGACCTCGCGGGCGGTGCCGGGCATGAGCTGCATCAGGCCGCGGGCGCCCACCGGGCTGGTGGCGCGGGGGTCGAAGGCGCTCTCCTGGCGGATGATGCCGGCGACGATGTGCGGCGGCAGGCCGGTCCGCTCGGCGTTGGCGCGGATCGCGTCCTCGTACTGGAGCGGGTAGTAGGCGCGCAGGATCTCCGCCGGCACGGCGGACTGGTAGGGGCCGCCGAGGGCCGGGAAGGCCTCGCGCAGCAGCACCAGGCTCTCGCGCAGCCGCCCCTGGCGGTTGAGCATCAGGGCCTTGAGCGCCAGACGGTCGCGCGGGCTCGCCTCGTCGCCGAGGAGCTCGGCCTCCCGCGTCGCCAGGCCATCGAGCCCCAGGTCCATCAGCGCCTTGGCGCGGCGTAGCGCCGGCTCGGCCGGCCAGACCGAGGTCTTGGCCTGGGCGAGCACCGGCTCGCTCTCCTCGGGCACCAGGCCGAGCTGCTCCGTCGCCTGGCGGCCGTAGAAGTCGGAGGTGTCGGTGGAGGCTACCAGCTCGCGGTAGATCTGCCGTGCCCGGGAGGGCTGGCCGAGGCCCTCCAGGGCCCGCGCCTTCCAGTAGCTGCCGCGGTGGCCGTCGCGGTGGTCGGGGTAGATGTCC
>DASPJI010000243.1:0-6099 GCA_035628695.1 Thermoanaerobaculia bacterium
GAGCACGGTGCCCGAGTCGGACCCGGAGCGGGAGAGCCGGCTGTTCGAGGACCTCTCGCGGCTCAACAACGACCTCGCGACGATGCAGCGCGAGGTGGCGAAGAAGAACGTCGAGCTCGCGCGCCTCAACGATCAGAAGAACCAGTTCCTGGGCATGGCGGCGCACGACCTGCGCAATCCGCTGGAGGTCATCCTGACCTATAGCGAGTTCCTGCTGGACGAGGGCGCCTGCCTGCCGCCGGAGCAACGCGAGCTGGTGCGCACGATTCATGGCTCGAGCGCCTTCATGCTCGCCCTGGTCAACGACTTGCTCGACATCTCGAAGATCGAAGCCGGACGGCTGGAGCTGGATCTCTCCCGGGTGGACCTGGGAGAGCTGACGGCCCGCAACGTGGCGCTCAACCAGGTGCTCGCGGCGAAGAAGGGGACGGAGATCGTCTTCCGGCAGGAGGGCGAGCTCCCCCGGATGCTGCTCGATACGGCGAAGATCGAGCAGGTGCTGAACAACCTGATCGGCAACGCGGTCAAGTTTTCGCCGCCAGGGAGCACGGTTGAGGTGCGTCTGGCCCATGAAGGCGACGGAGGGGCCGTGCTCTCCATCGCGGACCAGGGGGAGGGGCTGCCGATCCATGAGGCCGATCAGATGGAGAAACTCTTCAGACCTTTCGAGCGTACCCGAGTACGGAGCACGGGCGGTGAGAAGAGCACCGGCCTGGGGCTCGCGATCGTCAAGCGCATTGTCACCGGGCATCAGGGGGAGATCCGGGTGGAGAGCGAGGCCGGGAAGGGTACGACCTTCCACGTCCTGCTGCCGGTGAGCCGGGGGCCCGGCTGAATGGAAGACATATCGAAGATCCTGGTGGTGGATGACGATCCGGCGCTGCTGCGCGGCTACTCCCGCATCCTGGAGGAGGCGGGGTATGCCGTGGCCCAGGCGGCGACCGGAGAAGAGGCCCTGCGCGCTTGTGCCGGGGAGATGCCGGACCTGGTCCTGCTCGACTCCGTGCTCCCGGACCTGGATGGCATCGAGGTCTGCCGGCGGATCAAGACAACCAAGGCGCTGGCCGGCGTCTTCATCGTCATGCTCTCCGGCCAGCGGACCTCGGGGGACCAGCAGGCCGCGGGACTCGAGGCGGGCGCGGACGGCTATCTGGCCAAGCCGATCGAACGCCGTGCCCTGCTGGCGCACATCCGCGCCCTGCTGCGCATCAAGAACGCCGAGCAGGCAATCCGGGCGAGCGAGGAGCGGCAGCGGCACCTGGTGGAGGAGCTGACCGAGGCCAACCGGCGGCTGGAGGAGTACAACCGGCTCAAGGCGGAGTTCGTGGCCAACATGTCCCACGAGTTGCGCACGCCGCTCACCGCCATCATCGGCTTCGCCCAACTCGTCAAGCTGAGCGAGGGAGACACTCCACTCCCCAAGAGCTGCGAGCGGGCGTTCGAGAAGATCCTGCGCAACGCCCGCCACCTGCTGGCGCTGATCGATGACGTTCTGGACATCGCCAAGATCGAGGCCGGCCGGATGAAGATTCACCGCGAGCACGTGGATCTGGCGGAGGTGGTGCAGGACTCTTTCGGCGAGCTCCAGTCTCTGGCGCGGCAGAAGGGGCTCGATTACCGGCTGCGGGTGCCGGAGGAGCTGCCCCTGGCCTACATCGACCCGCTCCGCGTGCGCCAGGTGGTGATCAACCTGCTCTCCAATGCCATCAAGTTCACCAGCCGCGGCTTCGTCGAGCTGGAGCTGGTGCCGCATGGCAACGGCTGGTGCCGGCTGGTGGTCCGCGACAGCGGCGTCGGGATTGAAGAGCAAGCCATGGGCATCATCTTCGAGCGCTTCCGGCAGGTGGACGGATCCATGTCGCGCCTCGCCGGCGGCGCCGGGCTGGGGCTGTCGATCGTGCGCCAGATCGTGGAGCTGCTGGGCGGCCGGATCGAGGTCGCGTCGAAGGTGGGGGAGGGATCGGTCTTCTCGGTCACCTTGCCGCTGACCGGCGCCGTGGCCGAGCGGACCGTCCCGGACGCCAGCCTGAGGCTAGATCCCTCCGCCCGGCCGGGAACGGAGCCGGAGGCGCCGGAACCGGAAGAGGAGACCGCTTCCGGGTTCGAGAACGACAGGCGCCCTCTGGTCCTCATCGTGGAGGACGACCCGGACACCGCGGCTCTGCTGGCGGAGACGGTGTCGGCCGCCGGTTACGGCGTGCGGATGGCGAGCTCGGGCACCGCCGGCCTGCGCCTCGCCCGGGAGATTCTGCCCGACGTCATCACCCTCGACGTGATGATGCCGGGCATGGACGGCTGGCGCGTGCTCCAGGCCCTCAAGGAGGAGCCGCACACGGCGGAGATCCCGGTGATCGTCTGCTCCGTCGTCGACAATCGGCCCCTGGGCTATCGCCTGGGCGCCTCCGCCTATCTGATCAAGCCCATCGAACCCGACTCCTTGACCACCACCCTCACCGGCCTCCACACTGGCCATGAGGAGAATGGCGAAGGCTATGTCCTGGTGGTGGACGACGAGCACGGGGTGCGCGAGCTGCTGAGCACCGCGCTGCGCAAGGCCGGGTACCGGGTCCTGGCCGCGGCAAGCGGCGAGACGGCCCTGCGCATAGTCGCGCAGTCGCTGCCGCGAGCCCTGTTGTGCGACCTGATGATGCCCGGCGGCATGAGCGGCTACGAGCTGATCGCCCGCCTGCGTTCCGATCCCAGGACGGAGCACGTGCCGATCATGGTCATCACCGGCAAGGACATGACCTCCGAGGACCGGCTCTTCGTTCTCGGACAGATTACCGATGTGATCCGGAAGGGCGACCTCCTGATGTCAGGGATCGACACCCGCTTGCGGGAGGCGCTCGAGCATATTGGAGTCAATCCATCCCATGGCTAGGATACTTCTGATCGAGGACGAGCCGGATACGCGCGAGCTGGTCAGGCTGACGCTGGAGCTGGACGGGCACGACGTGGAGGAGGCGGCCACCGCCGAGGAGGGGATCGTGCAGGCGCGCCAACAACGGCCCGACCTTATCCTCATGGACCTGAGTCTGGCCGGTAAGTTCGACGGCCTCGAAGCCACCAAGCGTCTGCGCGCCGACCCCGCGTTCGATCAGACGCCGATCATCGCGCTTACCGCGCATGCGATGCAGTCCGACCGCGAGAAGTCCCTGGCCGCCGGCTGTGACGACCATTGGACCAAGCCGATCGTCGACCTGGCCCTTTTCAAGTCGATGATCGGGACCCTCGCGGCCCGGGGCAGGGACCTGCGGACCGCCCGCTGACGCCCGGGCCTTCCGGCCCGCCTCCTACCGCAGCTCGGCGACTTCGATGCCGGTGTCGGTCTTCCGCAGGACGACCGTGAGCTTCGGCTCGCTCTTATCGAGCGAGAAGAGCTGCGAGAACGGAACGAAGCTCTTCCGGTAGGAGAGCGCCTCCTCCTTCTGGCCGTCGCCGGGTATGATCCAGATGCTCTCGTGAGCCGGGACCGGCAGGGTCGGGGTCTTGGCGGCCGCGACCAGGGTGCTCTCCGCCTGCTGGTAGGCGCTGCCGTCCATGAGCTGCCTGGGTGGGAAGCTCATGATCTTGTAGGGGCCCGCCATCTTCAGCTCGCATTCCATCGAGTGGGTGTCGGAGCGCGACGTGGCGAGGGTCTGGGCGCCCTCCATGATGCACTCGCTCAAGCTCGCCGCAGGACTCGTCCCACACCCGGCCGCCAGGATGGCCGCCGCCATCAGCGTTGCCATCGTCAAGGATTTAAGGGCCATGAGTGCCTCCTTTTGTTGAAAGGCTGGCCGGCGCCGAAAGACGGCGGTAGCGGACAGCCATGAGCTCGATGAGGGGATGCGGGAGGGGCCGACGTTCCTCCTGCAGGGCCGGGAGGCCCTGTGGGCTGGCGAGCCGGGAAGAGCGGTCTTGTCACGGGCCAATACCTCGGAGCGACGACCAATGATTATGGTACGCCTGCGCATTGAAAGAGTCAAATGAACGCCGCGCCCGTGGGTTGATCCCGGACAGCGATCTGTGGCATCGTCGGCGGCTTCGCCGGCCCGCAGGACCCCTCTCCTTCGCACACGGCTCTTCCGACGACCAGCACTTCCGGCAGGCCCGTCCTCCCGGTTGCGGGCACCCATGAGGGTATGGCAATGAAGTCATCTGATATTTCCGGCGCAATCTCCCTTGCCGATCTCACTCCCGAGCAGCGGGCGCTGCTCGTGTTGCGCATGCGCCGCAAGGCGGCGGCCGAAGCTCCCGGCATCCCGGCGTTGCGGCCGGTGCCGCGGCCCGCGAGCGGTGCCATGCCCCTGTCGTTCTCCCAGCAGCGCCTCTGGTTCATGGAGCAGTGGCAGCCGGGGAGCGCCGCGTACAACATCCCTGCCGCCCTCCGCATCCGCGGCCCGCTGGACGTCGCCGCCCTGCGTTGGGCGTTCGACGAGATCGTCCGCCGGCACGAGGTCCTGCGCGTCCGCATCGACCCTTCCACTCCCGTCCAGGCCGCTGGTCCGCCCGAGCCCCTGCCCGTCCCGGAGGTGGACCTTGCCGCCGTGCCGGAGCCGTGGCGGGACCGGGAGGCCGGGCGGCTCGTCCACGAGGAGGTCCGCCGTCCGTTTGACCTCACGCGCGACCGGTTGCTGCGCAAGGTGCTGCTGCGCCTCGGGGAGACCGAGCACGTGGCGGTCTTCAACATGCACCACATCGTGTCGGACGGCTGGTCGGTGGGCCTCCTCTCCCAGGAGTTCGTCACCCTCTACATGGCGCGGGTCCAGGGGCTCCCCTCGCTGTTCCCCGAGCTGCCGCTGCAGTACGCCGACTACGCCGTCTGGCAGCGCGAGTGGCTCCAGGGCGAAGCCCTCGAGGCGCAGCTCGAGTACTGGCGGCGGACCCTCGACGGCGCTCCCGCGGAGACGGCCCTCCCCCTGGCCCGGCCGCGGCCGGCGGTGCGGAGCGGGCACGGCGCCCGCCGCTCCTATGACCTCCGGGGAGATCTCGTGCCTGCCCTCCGGTCGCTGGCGCAGCGCGAGGGGGGCACCCTCTTCATGGTCCTCCTCGCCGCCCTCGACACCCTGTTGCACCGCCACTCCGGCGAGACGGATCTGGTGGTGGGGACGCCGGTGGCGGGCCGCGGCCGTGCCGAGCTCGAAGGGCTGATCGGCTTTTTCGTCAACAACCTCGCCCTGCGCGCCGACCTCTCGGGCGATCCCCCCTTCCGGACCCTGGTCGGCCGCCTGCGCGAAGTGACGCTCGCCGCCCAGGCGCACCAGGACCTGCCCTTCGAGAAACTGGTCGAGGAGCTGAGGCCCGAGCGGGACACCAGCCGGCCGCCGGTGTTCCAGGTGGTCCTCTCGCTGCAGAACACGCCGCGGGTGCGAGGTGGCCTGGAGGGGCTCGAGATCTCGCCGCTCGATTTCGAGGGGGGCACGGCCGCCTATGACCTCCTGGTCTCGGCCCTGGAGCTGGAGACGGAGGAGCTCACCGGCTTCTTCGAGTACAGCACCGATCTCTTCGACGCCGTGGCCGCTGCGCGGCTCACCGGCCAGTTCCAGGCGCTGCTCGCGGGCGCGGCGGCCGACCCCGGCCGGCGCCTGTCGGAGCTGCCTCTCCTCTCCGCGGCGGAGCGCTGGCAGCTCCTGGGGGAGTGGAACGACACGGCCGTCGCCCCGGCCGGCTCGAAATCCAGTGGCGGCTGTTTCCACGAGATCTGGGAGGAGCGCGCCGCCGCTTTCCCCGACGCCGTGGGCGTCGCCTTCGAGGACCAGCGGCTGAGCCATGGCGAGCTCGTCCGGCGGTCCGGCCTCCTGGCGCGCCACCTGCGGACGTTGGGTGTCGGCCCGGAGACGCTGGTGGGGATCGCCATGGAGCGGTCCATCGAAATGGTTGTCGCCATCCTGGGAATCTGGAAGGCAGGGGGCGCCTACGTGCCCCTGGACCCCTCGCATCCGGAGGAGCGCCTGGACGCGGTGATCGGCGAGACGGGGCTCCTGGTGGTCGTGACGCAGGACCGGGTGCTGCCGCGGCTACCGCGCTTCTTCGGCTTCACGGTCTCGATCGACGGCGGGTGGGATGCGATCGCCGGCGCGACGGACGATCTGGAAGTGAACGTCCAGCCGGGCAACC
>DASPJI010000244.1:0-3929 GCA_035628695.1 Thermoanaerobaculia bacterium
GCTGGCGAGCCTGCTGGTCGGCCTCTACCAGCCGACCGAGGGGCGGATCCTGTTCGACGGCAACGACCTCTCCGAGCTGGACATGCGCTCGGTGCGCCGGCAGGTGGGGATCGTCCCCCAGCACCCGTACCTGTTCGGCGCCAGCATCCGCTCCAACATCCTGCTGTCGGACCCCACCCTGCCGCTGGCCCGTGCCATCGAGGCGGCGGAGCGGGCGCACATCCACCAGGACATCCTGGAGATGCCCATGGGCTACGAGACCCTGCTGGCCGACGGCGGCGCGTCGCTGTCGGGCGGCCAGCGCCAGCGCCTCGCCCTGGCCCGCGCCCTGGTCCACCGCCCGGCGATCCTGCTGCTCGACGAGGCCACCAGCTCCCTCGACACGGTGACCGAGGCTCGGATCCAGAAGGAGCTCGAGACCCTGCGCTCGACGCGCATCGTCATCGCCCACCGGCTGAGCACCATCCGCGGGGCCGACCTCATCCTGGTCATGGACGAGGGACGCATCGTGGAGCAGGGGCGGCACGAGGAGCTGCTGGCGCGGGGCGGCATCTACGCCGGCCTGGTCGCCGCCCAGATGGAGAAGGAGAAGGTGCGGACCGCCGGCCTCTGAGCCGCCTGCGGGACCGGATGTACGGCGGATCGGCTAGAATCGGCTCTGTTTTCTATCGGCTCGAGGAGTAGACCATGCGGCCCATCATACAGTTGTTTTCTTTTCTGCTGCGGATCTCCAAAGACATCCCACGCTCGCGGGCCACGCTGGCGTTCGTGACCTTCGCCGGCATCGTGAGCGGCGTGGCGAGCACGGCGATGATCGGCGTCATCACCGCCTCGGTGGCCAGGCAGCGGCCTGTCGAGGAGCTGGCGTGGGTCTTCCTGGCTCTGGTCATCCTCCTGCCGATTTTCCGGTTTTTTTCACAGGTGCTGCTGATCAACCTGAACCAGCGCAGCCTCCGGACGTTGCGGGTGCGGCTCGTCCGCCGCATCCTGGCGGCACCGCTGCGCCACCTGGAGAAGACCGGGCCGTCACGCCTGCTGGCGACCATGACCCAGGACGTGGGTACGGTCGTGGAGGCCCTGTCCGGCCTGCCGGGCCTGTTCATGCACCTGGCGATCGTGGTGAGCGCCCTGACCTATCTCGGCATGGTGTCGTTGCCGGTGCTGTTCTACATCACGGCCTTCATCGTCATCGGCATCGTGACCTACCAGCTCCCGATCATCAAGGCGATGGGCTACATGCAGCGCAGCCGCCAGCTGTTCGACAACATGACCGGCTACATCCGGGCCGCGGTGGAGGGCACCAAAGAGCTCAAGATGCACCGCAACCGGCGCGACGCCTTCATCGGCGCGTTCGACCAGAGCGTCGAGGAGTTCCAGCAGCAGGGCAAGACCGGTTCGGTCATCTTCGTCGCGGCGGCGAGTTGGGGTCATGTGCTCTTCTTCGTCGTCATCGGGCTCCTGGTCTTCGTGGTGCCGCGCTTCCAGCCGGTGCCGCCGGACGTGCTGGCCCAGTACACGATCATCCTCTTCTTCATGATGACGCCGCTCGAGATGCTGATGAATACCCTGCCCATGCTCGGCCGGGCCGCGGTGGCAGTCAAGGCGGTCGAGGACCTCGGGTTCACTCTGGACAATCAGGTGAAGGAGCGGGAGCTGCCGTCCGGGGAGACGGTGTCGCCGCAATGGCGCAGCATGGAGTTGGCGGGCGTCTGCCACAGCTATCACCGCGAGAACGAGGAGGAGAGCTTCCAGCTCGGTCCCATCAACCTCGCCTTCCAGCCCGGCGAAGCGGTGTTCCTCGTCGGCGGCAACGGCAGCGGCAAGACGACGTTGGCCAAGCTGCTGCTGGGCCTCTACGCGCCGGAGTCCGGCGAGATCCGCTTGAACGGCCAGGCCATCACGGACGAGAACCGGGAGTGGTACCGCGAGCACTTCTCGGCGGTCTTCGTCGACTTCTTCATCTTCGAGAAGCTGCTCGGCATCGAGGCCTCGTCGCTGGACGACAACGCCCGCAAGTACCTGCGGCAGCTCCACCTCGAGCAGAAGGTGCAGGTCAAGGGCGGCGAGCTGTCGACCGTGGAGCTCTCCCAGGGCCAGCGCAAGCGCCTGGCGCTGCTGACCGCCTACCTGGAGGACCGCCCGATCTATCTCTTCGACGAGTGGGCGGCGGACCAGGACCCGTTCTTCAAGGAGATCTTCTATCTGGAGCTCCTGCCCGAGCTCAAGCAGCGCGGCAAGACGGTGTTCGTCATCAGCCACGACGACCGCTACTACTACGTGGCCGACCGCATCATCAAGCTGGACTACGGCAAGGTGGTCTCCGACCGCTCGATGGCCGATTTCCTCGACTCGATGACCACCGAGAACGGCTCGCTGCGGCAGAGCGGGGCCGCGGGAATCTAGGGCGTGGCCATGGATCCCTGGGCTCTCGCCGCCCTGGCCGGCCTGTCGGCGGGGCTGGTCCACGCGCTCTCCGGCCCCGACCACGTGGCGGCGGTGGCGCCACTCGCCCTGGCCGAGCGGCGGTCCCGCTGGCGGACGGGCCTGCTCTGGGGGATCGGCCACAGCGCCGGCGTCTGCCTGGTGGGCCTGCTCGCCCTGCTGCTGCGCGAGGTGCTGCCGCTGGACAGCCTCTCCTCCTGGAGCGAGCGTTTGGTAGGCGCGGTGCTCATCGTGGTGGGGCTATGGGGACTGCGCCGGGCCTCGCTCGCGCGGCTGCCGGTCCCGCACCAGCACGCGGAGGAGGAGCCCGGCGCGCCGCGCTCCCGTCAGGCGGCGCTCTGGATCGGCGCCCTGCACGGTTTGGCCGGCAGCTCCCACCTCCTCGGCCTCTTCCCGGCGCTGGCGTTGCCTTCGAGGGCGGCATCGCTCGCCTACGTCGGCGGCTTCAGCGTCGGCACCGTGGCGGCGATGGTCGTCTTCTCCTCGACCATCGGCCTGCTCGCCGCCTGGCTGACGGCGCGCGGCCAGAACGCCTACCGCGCCCTCCTCGGCACGGCCTCGGCCGCCGCCATCGGCGTCGGCATCTTCTGGCTGACGCTCTGAGGCTTGCCCCGCGGGTCGAGTCGTCCGCCCTGTGGCGAAGGCCGGCCTCGACGCCCGGACGGTCAGGGCTACTCCCCGTAGGAAAAGGAGGGGTCCCGCCGCAGCGGACGGAGCCCGGCTGCTCCGGATTCTTCCCGAGGGCTCCGGATACCTCCCGGACGCCGCGGATCGAGTCCTGTTCAAAAATATGGAGTCTGGACGCCGCGGAATCTTCCCGAGCGGTTCGGAGCGCGTCCGGACGCGGCGGATGGAGTCCGATTCAACCGGATGAATTCCGCGGACGCCGGGAAGCTTCCCGGGCCTCCCGGATCGCGTCCGGTTCAACCGGATGGAGCCCGCACGGCCCGGACGAGGTCGCGGGCCGGAGAGCTCGACGACCCGCTGACGCCCGGAGCTCCCGCTCCTGTAGACTGATCCGGCCGAGACCGGTGTCAGATCGGCTCTATGGAGCTCACGGGTAGGCGCCCTGGATCAGTGAGATCGACCTTTTCCGGAACCCGGTTCGCCGGCTGGTATTTCGCTGTGCAAGGGGTGGCCATCGCCGGCTGGTGGCTCTACCTGAGCCTGCGTCCCGGCGCCGTCCGGCTGTTCGTGCCGCCGGGCGCGCAGGACATCGACCTGATCGCCTTTCGCCTCCCGGACCTGCTGGTCGCCGTCCCCGCTTCGCTGATCGCGGCCGTCACGTTCTTCGCCCGGTCGCGGTGGGCTGTCCCTCTCGGCTGGCTTGCCGCGGGCGCGATGGACTACGCCTTCTTCTATTGCCTCGCCTGGTCCTGGCATCGGCAGGGGGGCTGGCTCAGCGTGGTGCTCATGGCGCCGGCAGCCCTTCTCTCCACCGTCGGCGCGCTCGACACCAGCGCCGAGCATCTCACCCTCTTCCGTCG
>DASPJI010000245.1:0-3988 GCA_035628695.1 Thermoanaerobaculia bacterium
GTGCCCGCGGGGGAGAAACCCGAAGCGGGGGAGCTGCGCCGCTTCCTTTCCCAGTCGCTCCCCGCCTGGATGGTTCCGGCCGCGTGGGTCCTCCTCGACGCGCTGCCGCTGTCACCCGCCGGCAAGGTCGACCGCCGGGCCCTGGCGCGGATCGACCCCGAGCCGGAGGCCAGAGCGACGGTGCAGGACGCGCCGCGCAGCCCGGCGGAGGAGGCCCTCGCCCGCATCTGGGCGGAGGTGCTGCGGGTCGAACGCGTCGGGGTGAACGACGACTTCTTCGAGCTTGGGGGCGACTCAATCCTGAGCATCCAGGTGGTCGCGCGCGCGGCCGAAGCCGGCCTTCAGGTGACGCCGCGGCAGGTCTTCGAGCACCCTACGGTGGCGGCTCTGGCGGCGGTTGCGGTGGCGACCGGTGGAGAAGCCGGCACAGTGGCTGTCGAAGGTCCTGCGCCGCTCACCCCGATTCAGCGCGTCTTCTTCGCGCGCGAGCCGGCCGACCTCCACCGCTTCAACATGTCGGTCCTCCTCGTTCCGCGCGAGCCGCTCGATGTCGCCAGCCTGGAGCACGCGCTTGGCATCCTCCTCGACCGCCACGACGCCCTGCGGCTGCGCTTCGCGAAGCGGAACGGGGAGTGGACGCAGCGGGTGGACGCGCCCGGAGGGCCGGTGCCGCTGACGCGCCTGGACCTGTCCGCGCTGTCCCCCGCGCTGTCTGATGCGGAGGTGGAGGCGGTCTTCGCGGCGGCGGCGGACGCCCTCCAGGGGAGCCTCGACCTGGAGCGAGGCGTGGTCCGCGCCGCCCTCATCGCCGCCGCGGGGAGGGAGCGGCTGCTGCTGGTCATCCATCACCTGGCGGTGGACGCCGTCTCCTGGCGGGTGCTGCTGGAGGACTTTGAGCGCTCCTATCTCGGCGGTGAGAACACGCGTCTGCCCCCGGCGACCACGCCGTTCTCGCGCTGGGCGGTGACGTTGGAGACGTACGCGGGATCGGCCGAGGTGGCGCGGGAGCTCCCGTTCTGGCGTGCCCAGGCGGACGCCGCGGTCAGCCGGCCGCCCCTCCCGCTCGACGGCACCGGCGGCGACAACGGCGAAGACACGGAGGCCACCAGCCGGGCGGTCACCGTCTCCCTCGACCCGGCGATGACTCGCGCGTTCCTGAAGGATGCGCACCGCGCCTACCAGACACGTCCCGAGGAGCTGCTCCTGGCGGCGCTCGTCGAAGCGGTGGGCGGTTGGACCGGCGAGCGGGCGCTCCAGGTGGACGTCGAAGCGCACGGCCGTGAGCCGGTCTTCGCGGGGGCGGAGGGGATCGACCTGTCGCGGACCGTCGGCTGGTTCACCAGCGTCCACCCGGTCTGGCTCGACCTGCGGAGCGCGCAGGGGCCGGGGGGGGCGGTCAAGACGACCAAAGAGGCCTTGCGGCGCGTGCCCTACCGCGGGCTCGGCTACGGCGTGCTGCGCCACCTGCGCGGCGAAGCCTTCGCCGCGCCGCCGCCCGAGATCGCCTTCAACTACTTGGGCCAGATCGACCTGCTCCTAGGCGGCTCGGCTCTCTTCGACGTCGACCCCGAGCCGCCCGGCCTGCCCCGCAGCCCGCGCGCGGCGCGTCCTTACCGGTTCGAGGTCAACGCCTGGGTGCGCGACGGCCGGTTGACCGTGAGCTGGGGCCATGGCGAACGGCGGCACCGGCGCGACACGGTCGAGCGCTTGGCGGAGCGGTTCCTCGCGGTCCTGCGCGACCTCATCGATCACTGCCTGGCGCCGGACGCGGGCGGCTTCACCCCCTCCGACTTTCCGGCCGCGGCCCTGGATCAGAAGTCGCTCGACCGCCTGCTCGGCAACCTCCAGTCGCGCGGAGGCCGGCGCCGTTGATCCAGGACGTCTATCGCCTCTCGCCGCTCCAGGAGGGGATGCTCTTCGAGAGCCTCTACGCCGGAGGGGACGCTTACGTGGTCCAGGTTTCCTGGACGCTGGCGGGCGATCTCGATGCCGCGGCGCTTCGGCGGGCCTGGGAATGGCTGACCGTGCGGCACGCGGTGCTCCGTACATCGTTCCACTGGGAGGAGATGGAGCACCCGCACCAGGTAGTGCACCGGCAGGTGGAGTTGCCCTGGGACGAGGAGGACTGGCGCGGGGTCCCCGCCGGCGAGCGGCAGGGGCGTCTGGAGGAGCGCCAGCAGGGCGAGTGCCGGGCCGGCTTCGACCTGGAGGCCGCGCCGCTCTTCCGGCTCCTCCTCGTTCGTCTGGAGGACCGGCTCTGGAGCCTGACGTGGACCCAGCACCACCTGATCCTCGACGGCTGGTCGGTCGGCCTGGTGCTGCCGGAGCTCTTCGCGGCCTATGCGGCCTTCCTGGAGGGAAAGGACCCCGCGTCGCCTCCGGCTCGGCCGTTCCGCGACTACATCGAGTGGCTGCTGCGGCGCGACCCTCACGCGGCCGAGGCGTTCTGGCATCATGAGCTGGCGGGTTTCGCCGCTCCGACGCCGGTGGGGGGCAGACCCGCGGAACCGGAGGAGCGGCACGCCTTCGGCGGGCGCGGCCGGGCCGTCTCGGTGCTCGACGCCGCACTCACGACCGCCTTGAGCGAATTGGCGCGGCGCCACCGGTTGACGCTCAACACCTTCGTCCAGGGGGCCTGGGCGCTGCTCCTGGCACGCCGTTCCGGCGAGGACGACGTGGTCTTCGGCGTGGTGGTCTCCGGCCGGCCGGCGGCCGAGCTGCCGGGCGTCGAGTCGGCGATCGGCCCATTCATCAACACGATCCCGCTGCGCGCGCGCCTGGCGCCAGGCGATCGGCTGCTCCCATGGCTGGCCGCGCTCCAGCAGCGCCAAGTCGAGGCCCGGCGGTTCGAGCACAGCCCGCTGGTGGATGTCCAGGGCTGGACCGACGTGCCGCGCGGCCGGCCGCTCTTCGAGAGCCTCATGGCCTTCGAAGGCTCGCTGTACGACCCCGCCCTGGGTGGGGGAGCGGGCGGCGTACGCGTCCTGGACGCCCGCTCCAACCAGGTCAGCCGCGCGCCGCTCACGTTCACCGCGGTACCCGAAGGCGCGCTGTTCTACCTCGACCTCTCCTACAACCGCGACCGCTTCGCATCCGATGAGGCCCAGCGCTGGGTCGGCCATCTCCTGACTCTGCTCCAGAGCATGATCGCCAACCCTGAGCGGGTGCTCGCGGATCTCCCGTTCCTGACCGAGCCGGAGCGGCACCAAGTCATCTCCGAATGGAACGACACCGGCGAGGGGCCTTCGTACCCGGAGACGCTCCACGGTTCGTTCCTGGCGCAGGCGGAGAGGGCCCCCGATGCCCTGGCCCTGGTCTTCGAGGACGAGCGGATTACCTACGGTCATCTCGCGGCGAGGTCCGGCCGCTTGGCAGCGCGCCTGCGGAGGCTGGGCGTGGGGCCGGAGGTCCGGGTCGCCGTCTCCCTGCCGCGCTCGCCGCGGCTGGTTGAGACCCTTCTCGCCGTTCTCCAGGCCGGAGGCGCCTACGTCCCCCTGGACCCAAACGATCCGCCGGAGCGGCGGGAGTGGATCGCGGCGGACTGCGGCGCCACGCTGGTCATCACCGAGGAGGGGGAGGAGCGGATGACTGCAGGCAGGGGGGAGGGGAGAGGAGAGGCGGACGCGGAGTCCCTCGCCTACGTGATCTACACCTCCGGCACCACCGGCCGCCCCAAAGGCGCCATGGTGACGCACGCCGCCGCGGTCAACAATCTGCGCTGGGCACAGGCCATCTACGACCTCCGTCCCGGCGATGCGGGCCTCTTCAAGACCCCTCTCGGTTTCGACGTCTCCGTCCGCGAGTTGCTCTGGCCACTCACGGCTGGCGCCCGGGTGGTGATCGCCCGGCCGGGCGGGGAGCGCGATCCCGGATACCTGCTCGACCTGCTCGACCGGGAAGGCGTTTCCGTCGCGAGCTTCGTTCCCTCGCTACTCGCCGCCGTCCTCGACCGGGAGACCCTGCCCACACTTCCAACATTGCGGCGGGT
>DASPJI010000246.1:0-6461 GCA_035628695.1 Thermoanaerobaculia bacterium
GACCGGCGGGCGCTGCTGGCGCTGGGCGGTCCGGAGCTGGCGCCGCGGGCGGAGCACGTGGCGCCGCGGACGCCGGTGGAGGAGTCGCTGGCGGCGATCTGGGCCGAGGTTCTGAAGCTCCCCCAGGTCGGCGTGTACGACAACTTCTTCGAGATCGGCGGCCAGTCGCTCCTGGCGACGCAGGTCATCTCCCGCGTCCGCGAGGTGTTCCGCGTCGAGCTGCCGGTGCGGGTGCTGTTCCAGCGGCCGGAGGTGGCGGGGCTGGCGGAGGCGGTGGAGGAGGCCGCGCTGGCCGGCCGGGGGATCGCGCCGGCGCCGCCGATCGTGCCGGTGCCGCGCGGCGGCGAGCTGCCGCTGTCGTTCTCGCAGGAGCGGCTCTGGTTCATCGACCGGCTGCGGCCCGGGATCACGGCCTACAACATCTTCGGCGCAGTGCGCATGCGGGGTGACCTGGACGTGGCGGTCCTGGAGAGCTGCTTCGACGAGCTGGCCCGGCGGCACGAGGTGCTCCGCACCACCTTCACCGAGATCAACGGCCGGCCGTCCCAGATCATCAACCCGCCGTCGAGCATCCGCGTCCCGCTCGTGGACCTCACCGCGCTGCCGGAGGAGGGGCGGCACGCCCTCGCCCAGCGCCTGGGCAACGAGGAGGCCCAGCGGCCGTTCGACCTGGTGCGGGGGCCGCTGCTGCGCGGCGTCCTGCTGCGCATCGGCGGGCGCGACCACCTGCTGGCGCTCACGGCGCACCACATCGTCTACGACGTCTGGTCGCGCGAGCTGCTGGTGCGCGAGCTGGGCACGCTCTACGAGGCGTTCTGGCACGGCCGGCCCTCCCCCCTGCCCGTTCTGCCGGTGCAGTACGCCGACTTCGCGTCCTGGCAGCGGAGCTGGATGCAGGGGGACGTCCTGGCGGCGCAGCTCAACTACTGGAAGGAGAAGCTCGCCGGCCTCTCCGGGGGCAGCGAGCTGCCGGGCGACCGGCCGCGGCCGGCGGTGCAGAGCTTCCGCGGCGCCCGCGCCCTGCTGGAGCTGCCGGCGGAGGTTACTGCCGCGCTCTCGGGCGTCGCCCGGAAAAGCGGCGCCACCCTGTTCATGGCGCTCCTCGCCGGCTTCTATGGCTCCCTGCGCCGGATGACCGGGGACGACGATGTGGCGGTGGGCACGCCGATCGCGAACCGCAACCGGGCGGAGACCGAAGGGCTGATCGGCTTCTTCGTCAACACCCTGGTGTTCCGGGCGAGCGCGGCGGGCGATCCCACCTTCCGCGAGCTGCTGGCGCGCACGCGGGAGACGGCGCTGGGGGGGTACTCCCACCAGGACGTCGCCTTCGAGCAACTCGTCAACGAGCTCAAGCCGCGGCGGGACACGTCCCGCCAGCCGATGTTCCAGATCCTGTTCAACTTCCTGACCAACTACCGGCCGGTGGTCATGGAGCTGCCGGGCCTGGTGCTGTCGCCGGAGCCCAACCACAGCGGCGCGACGCAGTTCGACCTGATCCTCTCGATGTACGAGCTGGACGGGAGCCTCCACTTCTCGGCCGACTACAGCAGCGACCTCTACGACGCGCCGACCATGGCCCGGATGCTCGGCCAGTACGCCAACGTCCTGGCGGACGCCGCCCGCCGCCCCGACGTCCGGCTGTCGAGGATCGCCCTGGTCGGTGAGCCCGAGCGCCATCAGCTCCTGCGGGAGTGGGACGACACGGAGCACCGCTTCTCCTCCCAGGGCCTCTGCATTCATCATCTCTTCGCCGCGCAGGCCGCGGCGACGCCGGAGGCTCCCGCCGTCTCTGCGGGCGGCACCCCCTGGACCTACGCCGAGCTCGACCGCCGCTCCAGTGCCCTGGCCGCCTCTCTACGCCGTCTGGGCGTCGGCCCCGAGACCCGGGTCGGCCTCTACCTGGAGCGTTCGCCGGAGATCGTGGCCGCGCTCCTCGCCGTCCTCAAGGCGGGCGGCGCCTATGTGCCTCTGGACCCTTCCTATCCCGAGGACCGCCTGCGCTTCATGCTGGAGCATTCGGGGGCCCGGGTGGTGGTCACCCAGCCCTCCCTCTCCGGCCGCCTGGGCGGCGCCGTCCAGGAGCTGACCCTCGGCCCCGGCACCTGGGACGCCTCTCCTATCGAAGGGGAGGAGCCGTACCCGGACCCGGAGCATCTGGCGTACCTGATCTATACCTCCGGCTCCACCGGCCGGCCGAAGGGGGTGATGGTGAACCATCGCACCCTCGTGGCCTCGACCCTGGCCCGGATGGCCTACTACAAAGAGGTGCCGCGGAGCTTCCTGCTCCTCTCCTCGTTCGCCTTCGACAGCTCCGTGGCGGGCATCTTCGGCACCCTGTGCACCGGCGGCAAGCTGGTGGTCTCTCCTCCCGGCCTGGCCGAGAACCCGGAACGGCTGACCGAGCTGATCCGGCACGAAGAGGTCTCCGACTTCCTCTGCGTCCCCTCGCTCTACTCCCATCTGGTCGAGAGGCCGGAGCTCGCGGACATCCGCGGCGTCGTCGTGGCCGGGGAAGCCTGCCCGGCGGATCTGGTGGATCTGCACTTCAGGCTGCACCCGCGGGCCGGCCTGTGGAACGAGTACGGCCCCACCGAGGGCACGGTGTGGAGCAGCGTCTACGCGTTCCGTCCCTGGGACCGCCTGGAACGGGTGCCCATCGGCCGCCCCATCGCCGGCGTCCTCCTCTATGTGCTGGACGAGGCGGGAGAGGTCGCGCCCCTGGGAGTGCCCGGCGAGCTGTTCGTCGGCGGCGCCTGCGTGGCCCGCGGTTATGAGGGGCGGCCGGAGCTCACCGCGGAGAAGTTCGTGCCGGATCCGTTCGGCCCTGAGCCCGGCGGCCGTCTCTACCGTACCGGTGACCTGGTCAGGTACCTTCCCGGCGGTGACCTGCTGTTCCTGGGGCGCATCGACCAGCAAGTGAAGGTCCGCGGCTACCGCATCGAGCTGGAGGAGATCGAGGCCGTGCTGCGCCAGCACCAGGCGCTGCGCGAGGCCGTGGTGGTGCCTCTGGAGGCCAGGAAGAAGGGCGCCGAGGCGGCGGATACCGGCGCGCCCCAGTACCAGCGCCTGGCCGCCTACGTCGTCGCGCGCCAGGGCGAGCCCGCGCCCCAGGCCGCGGCGCTCCGCGCCTTCCTCAAGGAGCGGCTGCCCGAGTACATGATCCCGCACGGCATCGTCGTCCTGCCGGAGCTGCCGCTCAGCCCGAACGGCAAGGTGGACCGCCGCGCCCTGGCCGCCGCCGGCGGCGAGGCGTTCGCCCCCACGGTCCCCTACGTGGCGCCGCGCAACGCCATGGAGGGGCGGCTGGTGGAGATCTGGAAGGAGCTGCTGGAGGTGGACCGGGTCGGCGTCCAGGACAGCTTCTTCGACCTGGGGGGGCACTCGCTGCTCACCACCCGGCTCATCTCGCGGGTGCGTGACGCCTTCCAGGTGGAGGTGCCGCTCCAGACCTTTTTCGAGGAGCCGACCGTCGCCGGCCTCGGGCAGAGCATCGAGCTGGCGCGCTGGGCCGAGGAGGTGGCCCGGGAGGCGCCCGCCACCGTGGGCGCCGAGGGGTACGAGGAGGGCGAGATCTGAGCGCCGCCGGCGGACCGCGCCTCAGCCGGGACGTCCAGCACGCCCTCTCGCCCCGGATCGCCGAGGCGGCGCTCGCCGCCTACGATCTGGGAGAGGTCCAGATCACCCCCCTGGACCGCAAGAAGAACGTCACCTTCAGGATCGACCGGCCCGCCGGCGGTCACGACGGCGAGCGCTTCCTCCTGCGGCTCTGCAACCCCGGGGAGTACGCCCCCGAGGAGGTGGGCTCCGAGCTGGCCTGGCTGCTGCGGCTGCGCCATGACGAGGGGCTCCTCGTCCCCGAGCCGGTCCGCACCCGCGACGGCGGCCTGCTCACCCGCGCCGCCGTCGACGAAGCCGCCGAGGCCGCCGCTCCCTGGTGCTGCGCCCTGTTCCGCTGGGTCCCGGGCCAGGTCCTTCAGGGGAACCTCACCCCCGAGGCCGTGGGCGGGGTGGGGACTCTCCTCGCCCGTCTCCACCGCGCCGCGGAGCGCTTCGAGCCGCCGCCCGGCTTCGCCCGCCCGCGCTGGGACTGCGACCGCCTGTTCGGCACCGCCGCCGAAGGGGAGGTCGTGCCGCGCGATATGGATGACCCGCTCGTCTCGCGGCGCGCCCGGGAGATCCTGGCCGAGGCCGCGGCCGTGGTGCGGCAGACGGCGGAGGGGCTGGGGCAGGGGCCCGGCGTCTTCGGCATGATCCACAAGGACCTGGAGCCGGACAACATCGTGATCTCGGACGGCGCCCCGTGCGCCATCGATTTCGGCGACTGCGGCTGGGGGTGGTTCCTCTACGATGTGGCGGCCTCGCTCCTCCCGCTGCGGGAGAAGAAGGGGTTCGCCGAGATGCGGGACGCCTTCCTCGCCGGCTACCGGAGCGTCCGGCCGCTGACCTCCGAAGAGGAGGAGCTGGTCGAGACCTTCACTATCGCCCGCAGCCTGTTCGCCATCCGCCTCATGTTGCGGGAGACGATGAGCATCCCCAAGGTACGGGAGTACGCCCAGGTCGCCATCCCCCACATGCTGGGGGAGATCCGCCGGTTCCTGGAGCGCCGGGGAGGGTTCGCTGGCGGGGGCGAGTCCGTGGACGAGGCGGGGCGCATGACCACGCTCCAGTTCCTGGGCCGGCTGCGGGAGCTGGGGATCAAGGTCTGGGCCGAAGGGGAGAGGCTCCGCTTCTCGGCGCCGCAGGGAGCCCTCACTCCCGAGCTCAAGGCCGAGCTGGCGGAGCGCAAGCAGGAGGTGCTGGCGTTCCTGGATCAGGGCTCCCGCGCCGCCGGGCCGGGGCCCATGCCTCCCGAGGTGGCGGCGTCCGGTCGCCTCCCCCTGTCCTTCGCCCAGGAGCGCCTCTGGGACCGGCACCGGCTGGAGCCGCGGAGCGCCGCCGGCCATGTGGCCCGGGCCGTGCGCCTTGCCGGGCCGGTGCGGCCGGACCTCCTGGAGCGCGGCCTGCGCCAGGCCGTGCGGCGGCACTCCATCCTGCGCACCACCTTCGGCGAGGCGGAGGGCAGGCCCTATCAGACCGTGGCGGCGGTGACGGCGATCCTGCCCGTCGTGGACCTGGGGAGCCTCTCCGCGGAGGCGCGGCAGCCGGAGGCGGAGCGCCTCGCCGCGGAGCTGGCGCACCGGCCGTTCGATCTCGAGCGGGGGCCGCTCCTGCGGCTGGTCCTGCTGCGGCTCGAGCCGCGGGAGCACGTCGCCGTGGCCGTGCTCCACGGCCTGGTGGGCGACGACTGGTCGGCCGGCCTCCTGTTTCGCGAGATCGGGGCCCTCTACGAAGCGTACGCCACGGAGCGCGCCCCCCTTCTCCCCGAGCCGCCGCTCCAGTACGCGGACTTCGCGTGGTGGCAGCGCGAGCACCTCCAGGGGGAGACGCTGGAGAAGCCGCTGGCCTTCTGGCGACAGGAGCTGGCCGGCGCGCCGGCACGGGCGGCCCTGCCGTTCGACCGGCCGTCCGCCAGGATAGAGGGTAGGGGGGAGCGTCACGCATCGCTGCTCCCGCCCGAGGTCATCGAGCCGCTCCGCGAGCTGGGCGAGAGCCAGGGGGGCGCGACCCTGTCCATGGTGCTCCTGGCGGCCTTCGCCGCCCTGCTGGCCCGGGTCTCCGGCCAGGACGACCTGGTCGTGGGATCCCCCTTCGCCCACCGCGGCCGGCCGGAGCTGGACGGGCTCATCGGGCCGTTCGTCAACGCTCTGGCGCTACGGGTGCGCTTGGCGGGGGACCCCACCTTCCGCGAGCTGGTGGGGCGGGTGCGGCAGACGGTGCTCGCCGCCCAGGCGCACCAGGAGCTGCCCATTGAGGCGCTGAGGGACGGCAGTGTTCATCATCCGCCGTTCTCGGTGACGTTCAGCCTGCAGAACGTGCCCGCCCCGGACCTCCAGGTGGCGACCTTCCGCATGACCCTGCTGCCGCCCATCGCCCGCGTGGCGCAGGTGGACCTGGCGGTGGACATGAAGGACATGCCGGAGGGGGTGCGGGTGTCCTGGCGCTACCGGCCGGAGCTCTTCGAGGCCGCCACCGTGGCCCGGCTGGCCGAGGCTTACCTGGCCTTGCTGAAGGACGTGGGGCGGTGTCCGGATCGGCTATCATCAGTCCTCCTCCCCGCAGAGGTGACCGCGGCCTCATGAGCTCCACTCCCCTCGCCCAGCCTCTCGCCCATCACGACGAGGTCGACCGCCGGCTCCTGGCGGACTTCCAGGAGTTCCACGCGCGCCTGCCCAGCCGCGACAAGGTCATCTACATGTTCTTCACCACCGACCTTCTCCACTGGCTGAGCCGGGCGCTGAAGTTCGTTCCCGAGGACGTGAACCTGGTCCTGATCGGCTCCGGCCTGCTGCCCGAGGAGATCGCCTGGATCGAGCGCCATGCCCGCCGGCCGTTCCACCACATCGCCTCGCGGGTGGACGACG
>DASPJI010000247.1:0-8390 GCA_035628695.1 Thermoanaerobaculia bacterium
AGGTCGAACTTGGAGGTCTCGGTGTGCGGCTCCTCGAGGGACAGGGTGAGGCCCGGCGCCAGCTCCATGCGCGGCATCGGCGAGTTGTGGAGGCCGAAGACCACCTGGAAGAGCGGCGTCCGCGACAGGTCCCGCTCCGGGGAGATCTCCTCCACCAGACGCTCGAACGGCACGTCCTGGTGGGCGTAGGCGCCCAGGGCGTTGGCGCGCACCCGGCCGAGCAGCTCGGAGAAGGTGGGACCGCCCGACAGGTCGGTGCGCAGCACCAGGGTGTTGACGAAGAAGCCGATCAGGTCCTCGACCTCGGCCCGCGTGCGGTTGGCGATGGGCGAGCCCACCAGCAGGTCGTCCTGGCCGGTGACGCGGGAGAGGAGGCTCTGGAAGCCGGCGAGGAGCGTCATGAAGAGGGTGGCGCCCTGGCCGCGGCCGATGTCGCGGCCCACCCGCTCCAGGTCGCGGGCGAGCGCCGCGGGCAGGGCCACGTGCTCGACGGCGCCGCGGAAGGTCTGGACCGGCGGGCGCTGGCGATCGGTGGGCAGCTCCAGCGCCGCCGGCAGGCCGGCCAGGCGCTGGCGCCAATAGCCGAGCTGCGACTCCATCACCGGCCCGTCGAGCGCCTCGTGCTGCCAGACCGCGAAGTCGCCGTATTGGATGGCCAGCTCGGGCAGCGGCGACGGGCGGCCTTCGGCGAACGCCTGGTAGAGGGCGATCAGCTCCCGCACCAGCACGCCCACCGACCAGCCGTCGGAGACGATGTGATGGCTGTTGACCAGCAGCGCGTGCTCGTCCGCTCCCAGGGAGAGCACCGTGCAGCGCACCAGCGGTCCGCGGCCGAGGTCGAACGGCGCCTGGGCGTCCTCGGCGGCGAGGCGCGCGGCCTCGGCGCGGCCTTCGGCCACGGGCAGGGCGGAGAGGTCGACGGCCGGCAGGGGCGCGGGCGCGAATGGCATCACCATCTGGACCGGGACGCCGTCGACCATCGCGAAGACCGTGCGCAACGCCTCGTGCCGGCGCACCACCTCATCCAGCGCGGCGGCCAGCGCGTCGCGCCGCAGGCCGCCGCGGATGCGGAACAGAGTGGGCATGTTGTAGGCGCCGGAGCCGCCCTGGAAGCGATAGAGGAACCAGAGGCGCCGCTGGGCGTGGGAGAGCGGCCGGTACGGCGCGGGCGGCGCCGGCACCAGCGGCGGCGACTCGACGCCGCGCCAGGCCCCCTCGACGCGGGCGGCGAGGCCGGCCGGGGCCGGCGCCTCGAACACGTCGCAGAGGTCGATCTCGACGGCGAACAGCGAGCGCACCCGCGACACCAGCCGGGTGGCGAGCAGCGAATGGCCGCCCAGATGGAAGAAATCGTCGTGGACGCCCACCCGCTTGAGGCCGAGGAGCGCCGCCCAGAGGCCGCACAGTGCCTCCTCCACCGGCGTGCGGGGCGCCTCGTAGTGGAAATCCTCCGCGCTGGCAGCCGCCGGGGCCGCGCCGGCGGCGAGGGCGGTCAGGGCGCGGCGGTCCACCTTGCCGTTGGCGGTGACCGGGAGCCGCTCCAGGGAGAGGAAGGCGCCGGGCACCATGTGCTCGGGGAGGGTCTGGCGCAGCAGGTCGCGCAGCTCGAAGAGCGTCGACGACGTCAGCGCGGCGTCCCCCTCCATCACCAGGCAGGCCGTCAGCCGCTCGTCGCGGGCGACGACCACGGCCTGGCGCACCGCCGGGTGGACGCGCAAGGCCGCCTCGATCTCCTCGGGCTCGAGCCTGAAGCCGCGGACCTTGAGCTGGGCGTCGGCGCGGCCGAGGAGACGGAGGTTGCCGTCCGGCCCCAGACGCGCGAGGTCGCCGGTGCGCAGCAGCCGGGCGCCGGGGAGCGACGAGAACGGATCGGGGATGAAGCGCTCGGCGGTGAGGTCGGGCCGCCCCAGGTAGCCGCGGGCGATGCCCGGGCCGCCCAGCCAGAGCTCGCCGACCGTGTCCGGGGCCGCCGGCTGCCCGCCGGCATCCAGCACGTGGGCCCGCACCTCGCCCAGCGGCCGGCCCACGGGCACGGGCGAGAGCTCGAGGTCGGGGCGGCGCAGCGGCAGCCGGAAGGCGGTGGAGGTGACGGTGGACTCGGTGAGGCCGTAGGCGTTCATCCAGACCACGCGCTCGTTCTCGGCGGCGACGATCCGCCGCCACGCGGCGAGCTTGTCCGGCGCCACGGCCTCGCTGCCGGTCACCACCAGGCGGAGCAGCGACGGCAGCCGCTCGCCGGTGCGCTCGAGGGCGTCCACCCACTCGTGCCAGTAGGGGCTGGGAAGGTTGAGCACCGTCAGGCGCTCGCGCTCGGCGAAGGCGCCCAGATCCTCGGGAACTATCCCCTGAGGCCCCAGGGCGCCGCGGGCGCCGCGGCTCTCGGGCACGAAGACCACGGCCGCTCCCATCAGGAGAGACGGGTAGATCTCCTCGGCGGCGACGTCGAAGCTCAGCGAGGAGAACTGGAGGACCCGGTCGCGCGGCCCGAGGCCGAAGGCGCGGGCGACGGCCTCCGCGTGATGGGCGAGGGAGCGGTGGGAGATCCCCACCCCCTTGGGGCGGCCGCTGGTGCCGGAGGTGTAGAGGACGTAGGCCAGGCTCTCCGGCCCGGCCTCCTCCAGCTCCGGCAGCAGCGCGCCGCTTCCTTCGCCGACGCCGTCGACGCAGAGGACCAGCGGCACCTCCTGCGGCAGGCTGCCACGCAGCCCTTCGCGCGTCACCAGCGCGGCGGCCCCGGAGTCGGCCAGCATGTACGACAGCCGCTCCCGGGGGTACGAAGGATCGAGGGGGAGATAAGCGCCGCCGGCCCGCAGCACCGCGAGGAGCGCCACCACCGCGTCGGGCGAGCGCTCCAGGTGTACGCCGACGATCGACTCGGGGCCCACGCCCAGAGCCCGCAGGCGGCGGGCCAGGGCGGCGGTGCGGACCTCCAGGTCTTCGAAGGTCAGGCAGCGGTCGCCGCAGACCAGGGCAGGCGCTTCAGGCGCCCGCTCCGCCCGCAGGGCGATCCGCTGGTGGATGCCGGCGAAACCGGAGCCCAGGCCTTCGCGCCGAGCGGATACACGTTGTCCCAGTGATACAAACGAATCCTGCGACATTCCCCTCCCTCCAAACTACAAGAGATAACTGCAAATAAAATCCGGAAGCCCCGAAGCCGCCACCCGCTGGGAGCGGGCCCGATCCTTCAACGCTGCCGGGTTGTTCTAGTAGTGGGCTCACTCCGCCAAAGCGGGACACCACACATGCGGTGACGAGCCGCCCGGTGAACGCGGTGACGTCCTCCGTGCGGTCATCGCGGCGCAGCTACGAAGCTACTTTCGAGGGGGAGCTGAACGGCGAGCGCTCTGCGAGGGCGCGTATGTTGATCCATCGCCCATCGCGGCGCAACCTTGTAGAAACTTGATCATTTGATGGTCCGGAGCCGTCCAGCAATAGAAGCGAGCTCAGCCCCGCCGCGCCAGGCGGCCTCCCCGCGCCTCCAGCAGGCCCATGCGGATCGCCGTGCCGAAGATCTCCTCCATGCGCTCGCGCATGGCGGCGGTGACCTGGCTGTAGCCGAGGCGCGCGGCGATGGCGCGGCAGACCGCCGTGCGCTCGTACTCGGCCCCCTTGCGCACGACGGCGAGCAGGGCCTGGAGCAGGAACTCCTGTTCGTAGCGCGCGAAGTTCGGCGTCGCGCCGACCAGCAGCTGATCGCCCGCCCGGCCGACGATCCGCCGGGTGATGGCGAGGGCGAGGTGCTCGCGCAGCCGCGCCTGGAGCCCCTTGGTGAGGCGCTTGCAGCCGTGGCGCCGGGCGACGCGCCGGAACAGCTCCTCCTCGGACATTTCGCCGGCGCCCCAGCAGGCCTGCCGGAAGAGCGCCAGCACCTGCTCGGCGGCGAGGTCCTCCAGGCGCGGCGGGCCGGGAGGCGCGGCGGGCTCGCCGGGCTCGGGCCGGCTCCTGCCGCGGCGGCCGCGCTGGCCGCCGGTGGCGCCGCCGGCGTTCTCGCGCTCCGCCCGCACGCGCTCGAGCAGCGTCCATGCGGCCTCGAAGTCGCGCCCCTCGCGGGTGGCCAGCGTCGCCTCGGCCGGCACCAACACGCCGCGCAGGGCGGCGCCCAGCACCGCCTGAGTCAGCCGGTCGGCGCTCGCCACCGCCACCGCAACCCGCCGCTCGATGCTCTCCGCCAGCTCGAACAGCGCCTCGACGCGGCGGACGATCTCCCGCTGCTCCTCGAGCGGCGGCACCGGCACCGGCATCACCTGGAGCTTGGAGGTGCTGATGTTCGACTGGCTGACGCCGTCGGTGCGCACGGTCCGCGCCCACCAGCGGCCCCAGGGGGAGTTGATCCAGCCGCAGAGGAAACGGCTGGCGACCCGCCGCTCGTCGCAGGAGATGCGGACGAGATAGGAGGCGAAGACCGCCTCGCGCTCCAGGTCGTACACCGCCGCCTTGCCCACCAGCTCGGGGCTGTTGGTGCGGTTGAACAGGATGTCGCCGCGCGCCAGCAGGAAGCTCGACAGGTCCCGGATCTCCGGGTCGAGGTACTTGAGGTCGGAGTCGTCGATCCGGCCGTCCTGGATGTTGCCCATGCGCAGCATCGGGATACCGCCGCGGGCCTCGCCGTCCGCCTTGAGCGAGAGCCCGTACTGCACCCGCGAGGTCACCTCGCGCAGGGGGAGGATCTCCCAGGCCGAGGGCACCTCCGGCATCTCCAGCGGGGAGGGCAGCTCCCATGCCGGGAGGTCCGCTCGCAGGAGCCGCAGGGAGCCGTTCCCCTTGCGGCGCCACTCCTCGGTCAGCTTGCCGGCGTACGCCGCGGCGAGCACCGCCTGCCGGAACCGCTTGAGGATCCCGGGCATCCGCTCGAGCCGCCGTCGCGCGTTGTCGACGCGGCCCAGCAGGTCCCCGGCCATGCCGGCGATGCGCCGCTGCTCGGCGAGCGGCGGCACGGGCACGGAGACACCGGCCAGGAACTCGTTGAAGTTCAGGTTGCGGATGTTGGTGGTCTGCGCCTGGTAGCGGTTGAAGTCGCCCCGCAGATAACGGTGGCGCAGCACGATCTGCACGTAGAGCGGGTCGATGTCCGGGTGCAGGCGGATCTGACGGCAGAAATTGGAACAGATGAGCGGGTTCTTCGCCTGCTCGACGGCCTCCTGGTCGACCAGCAGCGTCCTGCCCACCGGCTGGTCGGGGCCGCCGCCCGAGATCTCCACCACCAGGTCGCCCGGCGCGAGCCGGCGGCGCGCGAGGCTGGAGGGCTTGATCAGCCGCTCGGCCGCCGTCGCCCCCTTCTCGCGGTCCCACTGCCGGAACTCGGTGCCGCGCAGCACGCTCACCCGCACCAGCTCCGCCCCTTCCGGCAGCTCCGCCTTCGGGTCCTCGCCCCACTCGCCGCCGAGGGCGTGGACGATGAGGTCCTCCAGAACCGTGTCCATCCACCCGTCCGGCAGCTCGCTCTCGTTCTGGGGGACCCGCTTCGCCGCGTCGCGCCCGCGGCTCATCGCACACCCCGGAGCACGGTGGCTTCCTTCTGGCTCTCGCTCTCGCTCTCGTCCTTCTCCGGCTCCAGCAGCTTGCGGACATCGTTCAGCTCGAGGATGGCGTCCCGCAGCTCCGACAGGGCCTCGTCCGCCAGCTCCAGCGGCTCGGGCAGCTCGTCGTCGTCCAGCGACTCGTCGCGCAGCCACTTCAGGCTGTCGATCTTGAACTGCCGCGCCGTCACCTCGGCGATGGAGAACGGGCGCCAGCGCCCCTCCCACGAGTCGCGGGGGTCGCGCCGCGAGCGGCCGAACGGGTCGGTGCCGAAGCAGGCCTCGAACGCGACCAGGTGGGTGGCGCTCAGGGGGCGGTCCTTCTTGGTGACGCGCTGCACGTTGGTACGGGCGTCGTAGACCCAGACCGTCTCGGTCGGGCTCCCCTTGGTGAAGAAGACGACATTGGTCTTTGTGCCCGGGCTGTATGGCGTGAAGGTACCGTTGGGCAGGCGCAGCACGGTGTGGAGGTCGCAGTCGCGGGTGAGGATGCGGAACACCTCGCCCGCCTGGTCGGCGAACAGGCAGTTGTCCGGCACCACGACCGCGGCCCGCCCGCCGGGCTTCAACGTCGTGAGCACATGCTGCAGGAAGTTGAGCTGCTTGTTGGAGGTGGTGATGGCGAGATCCTCCCGCCCGGGGATCTGGTTGGCGCCCCGGGTGCCGAACGGCGGGTTGGTGAAGATCACATCGAAGGTACGGTCGCCGGGGGGCTCGTAGATGGAATCGCCCAGTCGGATCTCGGGCTCGAGCCCGTGCAGGCAGAGGTTCATCAGCGCCAGGCGCCGCGGCCGGGGCACCAGCTCGGAGCCGAAGTAGGTGCCGCGCCGCACGCGCCGGATCAGCTCCGGCGATGCTCCCGACGCCGCGCTGCCGGCCTCCGCCATGAACCACTCGTAGGCGGCCACCAGGAAGCCGCCGGTGCCGCAGGCCGGATCGCAGACGGTGAACTCGGCGCCCGCCCGCGGGTCGGGGCGCACGCAGCGGACGATGGACTGGATGAGCAGGCGCGGCGTGAAGTACTGGCCGGCCCCCTTCTTGCCCTCGCTCGCCGCCTTCTCCAGCAGCCCCTCGAAGGCCGCCGCCTTGACGTCCACGTCGAGCTTGATCCACTCGGTCTCGTCGATCAGATCGATCAGCTTGCGCAGGTTCTGCGGGTTGTTGAACCGCGACGCCGCGCCGCTGAAGATGTCCCCCAGGAGGCCCGGCTGCTCGCCCAGGGAGCGCAGCACGCCGGCATAGTGCTCGGTCAGCCCCGGGCCGGAGCGGAGCGCGAGGCACGGCCACGAGCAATTGATCACATAATCTTCCCCCGGCTGCGCCGTCACCCGCGTGCGGCTGAGGTCGATCCCCCGCTCGTCCGCCATCTTGAGGAAGAGCAGATAGGTGATCTGTTCGATGTAGTCGCCGTAGTCGATCCCATCGTGGCGCAGGGTGTGGCAGAAGCCCCACAGCTTCTGGACGACATCGCTCATGACCGCGAGAACCCCCTTGAAAGCCGGCGCGTCGGTTCGCGTGGAGGGCCGGCCGGTCCCTGCCCGTCCGCAGAAGTCACCGAGCTTGGTGACAAGACCCGTCCTCCGCTCACAAATCGGTGTTGCCGAGACATTACGACGAAAGAATCGGAAAACTCTCCGATCGGCGAAGTGTAACGCACAAACGTCCTGGTGATTCACTCGATCTGCACGAGGCGCGAGGGGGACGGTGGTCGCCGAGTCCAGGACCCGCCGGGCATGTCCGGACGAGCCCCTTCCGGACAGGATGGATGGTCCGCGTAGAGGTCATAAAGTTCGCGCAAGGCGGCTCGGAGATCCCCGCCGTGGCGCTGGAACAGCTCCTCGGGCGGGGTGGGGGGCGGCGGCGCGGCCGGCCCCAGGAGATCGGCGACGATCGCCGCCAGCAGGCCGGGGGTGGTGACGTGCTCGTGGAGCGTGGGGAGGAGGCCCGCGCGATGAGAGGTGACAAGCAGGCCGAGCGCCCCGCGGCTCGCCCGGCGCAGTCGCCACCAAGCGGCGCAGCCGAGCTCGTCGGCGCCGTCGACGAGCAGCAGGTCGTGCGGCGCGAGGCCGTCCAGGAGGCGCCGCTCGTCCGCCGGCGGCGGCCGGCGCTCGCCGCGCCGCAGGGTGAGCCGGCGCAGCCGCGCCCCCCGCGCTTCCAGCCGCGCCCCCAGGTCTTCGAGGAGCGTCGTCTTGCCACTGCCGTGGGGCCCCACCAGGGCGGCGCGGAAGTCCAGGAGGGCGAGCCGCCGCTCCAGACCGCGCCAATCGCACCCGTCTCCGGCGAGCCGGTAGCGGATGGCGAGGACCCGGTGGACGGCGAAGGGATTATCCCGGGCGCGCATCGCCTGCCAGGTCCGGGCGGAGAAGGATCTCCACCCCTGTAGGAGAGACGGTGATCTCCAGCCGTCCGGTCTCGCCCCCGGGCTCGGCCACCAGCTCCAGGCCCCAGAGGAGCGAGATCAGCTTGCCGGAGAAGCTGTACGGCGCCAGAGGGAGCTCCACCGAGAAGGCGCGGCTGTCGACCGCTCCCGGGTTGTCGAACGGCACGCCCTGGACGATCTCCACGTCCTGCGTCCCCTTGCCCTGGGTATACCAGAAGAGCCGCAGCTCCACGGACCGCGGCTCCTTCTCGAGGTACCAGGAGGCGGTCCCCTCGATCCGGTCGCCCGGACGGAAGGCACGCCGGCCGTCGGTGGTCTCGATCGTGATGCTCACGGCTCCCACCCCTCCGGCGCCCCCTTGGGCCGGATGATGAAGTCGTAGTCCTCGCTGACGTCGGGCCAGTTGTCCTGCTCCCCCAGCAGCTTCAGCTTCCAGACGATCCGGTTGTTCGGCGCCTTGAAGGAGTGCATGGTGGGGAACGGGACGACGAAGG
>DASPJI010000248.1:0-3823 GCA_035628695.1 Thermoanaerobaculia bacterium
GGCCCGCACCCATCCCGATACCCAGGCCGGCCCCCACCGTATCGCCGGCGCCGCCGCCTCCTCCACCCTGGGCGGCATCGCCGATGGCGCGGGCGGTCTTGAACTTGAGGTAGGTGTTCATGTCGCCGATGGCGCCCATGCCGCTGCGCTCGTCGATGAGCTTCTGCACCTCTTCGGGCGCGGTGATGGCGCCGACGTAGAGGTCCACCAGCTCGATGCCGTACTTGGTGAAGTCGTCGGCGACGCGCGACTTCAAACCCATCGCCAGCTCGTCATAGAGCCGCGGCAGGTCGAAAATCGAGGTCAGGTTCTCGCCCAGGACGTCGGTGAGCCGGGAGACGATCACGTCGCGGAACCAGTCCTCCACCCCCTCGGTGCTGTAGAGGCCGCGGGTGCCCACCACGGTGTTGACGAACTGCTGGGCGTTGGTGACGCGCACCGCGAACTTGCCGAAAGCGCGCAGGCGCACCATGGCGAGCTCCTGGTCGCGGAAGGCCACCGGCTCCTTGGTCCCCCACTTGAGGTCGAGGAAGGTGCGGGTGGAGACGAAGACGACCGCCGCCTGGAAGGGGGACTTGCCGCCGAAGGGAATGCCGAAGACGCTGGCCAGGATGGGGATGTTCTGGGTGGCCAGGGTGTGGCGGCCCGGGCCGAAGGTGTCCAGGGCCTTGCCGTCGCGGAAGAAGACGGCCTGCTGGCTCTCCTCGACGATGAGCTGGCTGCCGAGCCGGATGGCCGCGGTCCCCTGGCTCGGCCACCGCGCCACCATCGTCTCGCCCGTGGGGTCCTGATGCTGGATTACGTCCATGGCTCTCGATCTCCTCTGCCGATCTCTACCGAAGGTGAACGTCAGACGCCGCGGCTGGTCTTGACCACGTTGCCGAGGACCAGCTCGCGCCCCTTCCACTTGTCTTCCAGCGCCCGGGCCTGTTCGCGCATCCGGTCGAGGGCCGGCGCCGGGTCCTCGCCGCCGGGGGCGGGGACGGCCCCCGCGGCGTCTTCCAGCAGAGCCAGATCGTCGAGGACGGAGAGGTCGAAGTCGTACAGGCGCTGCAGCTCGGCCTCGCCGATCTTCACCGGATCGAAGAAGCCGGTGGCGCCGTAGTCACTGAAGCGGATCGCCTGCGACAGGCCGTCGAGCTGCCGGTCGAGGCGGTCGAAGCCGTTGAGCGCCCCGAGCTTGGCGGCGTCGGTGTAGGCGCGCGCCTTCTCCCGCAGCGCCGACTTGATACGGCCCAGCTCCGCCGACAGGTGCTCGCGCTGCATCTTGTCGACGTCGCGCCGCAGCTCGCGGTCCTGGAACCCCCGGAAGCCAGGGATCTTCGCCCCCAGCCTCTCCAGGGCGTTGCGTTGCGCCTTGGCCTCTTCAAAGCCGTTCGTCATCGATCTCCCTCCTCGCGGCTCGTGGAGGGAGATCGTATCAGACACGGGTTCCTAGGCCCGGCCCCGCCCATGCGCCGGGGTCCGGCCGCCGCCGCCAGCGGGTCGGGGGCTGGGGTCACGCCGCCGCGCCTCCCGGCCGCCGCCCTCGCCTTCCCCGACCGGCACCTTCACCTCCTGGACCCGCACCGCGTCCTTGTCCGGCTCGATGCGCGAGCCGTAGCGCGTGGCGTAGACCTGGGTGAACTCGGCGCCGAAGAAGAGGATCTGGGTCGAGTAGTAGATCCAGAGCAGCAGCACGATCACCGAACCGGCGGCGCCGAAGGTGGAGGCGACGCTGCTGTTGCCGAGGTACAGGCCGATGAGGAACTTGCCGATGGTGAACAGCAGGGCGGTCACCGTGGCGCCGACCCAGACGTCGCGCCAGGCGATCTTCACGTCCGGCAGGAACCGGTACATCATGGCGAAGAGCACGGTGATCACCGCGAAGGAGACGGCGAAGGTGAGAGCCTTCATCAGGATCTCGGCGCCGGCCGGCAGCAGCGAGGTCATGTAGGTGCCGACGGCGGCAAGGGCGGTCGAGACCACCAGCGAGACCAGCAGCAGGAAGCCGATGGCCAGGATCATGCCGAAGGAGAGGAGGCGGGTCTTGAGCAGCCCGCGCACGCCGGCGCCGGGCTTCGGCTCCACGTCCCAGATGTGGTTGAGGCTGCTCTGGAGCTGGGTGAAGACGCCGGTGGCGCCGAACAGGATGGTGGCGACGGCGATGATGGTGGCCAGGATCCCGGATTTCTCCCCCTGGCGGCCGGCGTTGGCGATCATGGTCTGGATCGCCTCCGCGCCCTGCTGGCCGACCAGCCCCTGGATCTGATGGACGATCTCGCCCTGGACCGCCTCGCGCTGCCAGACCAGGCCGGCGACGGCGATGACCACCAGCAGCATGGGGGCGAGGGAGAAGATGGTGTAGTAGGCCAGCGCCGCTCCGAGCTGCAGGGCGTCGTCGTCCTTCCATTCCTGGAAGGTCTCCTTCAGCATCTCGAAGCCGGTTTTCACACGAGCGTTCATGTTGGGTCCTCCTTGCAAGCTCGAGCTCGTAGTCCGGCGCCGACCAGGTAGACGCGGGAGGCGTGCCACCTTGGCGCAGTGCCTCCCCTATGCAGGATCGGGGCCCGCCCGGGCCCTCTTCCTGGGGGTGATCACACTTCTTGCATGGAGCAGGGCAGGAGAGGAGGCCCGAGGAGACTCCATGGACCTGCGAACGTTTCTCGAGGTGGTGGGAGTGGTGATCGTGGTGGCCCTGGTCGCGGCGGCCATCGTGCTGGCGGTCGCGATCCGCAAGCTGCGGCGGATCCGCGTGCCTCCTGACGCCGACTTCTTCACCACCGTGCGGGCGGTTCCCCTGTCGCTGGTCGTCGGGCTCGACCTCTTGGACCTCGGGCTCGACTTCCTGTCGACGCCCATCGTCTGGTTCATCCTGGACCGCACCAACCTCAAGGCGCTGCGCAACACCGCCACGGTCGAAGCGCTGCTCCCCTTCACCGGGCCGATCCCGACGCTGACTCTGGCCTGGATTGCCGCCCGCACCTTGGGGCTCGGCCGCCCGTACGACCCGAACGTCATCGAGACCGAGCGCGTCGGGGACAGCTACATTCCCCGCACCGGCCGCGCCGGCCGCGCCGGCCGCCGTTGAGCCATGCGCACCTGCATCATCGTCAACCCGAATGCCGGCAGCGTCGAGGACATGGCCGAGCTCCAGCGGCGGCTCCTGCGCCTGCCCGAAACCGGCGTCCGCTTTACCGACCACGAGGGGCATGCCGAGGAGATCGCCCGCGCAGCGGTGCGGGACGGAGTCGAGAGGGTGGTGGCGGCAGGCGGTGACGGCACGCTGAACGAGGTGGTCAACGGCCTGGCCGAGGGCTTCGGCCGCGTCCGCCTCGGCCTGCTGCCACTGGGGACGGGCAACGACTTCGCCCGCTCCATCAACGTTCCGGCGGACCTGGAAGGGGCCCTCGCGGTGCTGGAGGAGGGGCGCGCCAAGCCGCTCGACGTAGCCGTCGTGACCTTCGCCGGCCGCACCCGCTACTTCATCAATATGGCGGCCGGGGGCTTCGGCGGCGAGGTGAGCGAGAAGGCCGCCGAGGCCAAGGAGCGCTGGGGGCCGCTGGCCTACATGCGGGCGGCCCTCGGGGCGCTGGGAGAGATCCAGGGCTTCGAGACGACCCTCACCCTGAACAACGCCGAGACCCTGGACCTCGACACCTACAACGTCGTCCTGTCGAACGGCCGCTACGTGGCCGCCGGCATCCCGGCCGCGCCGCAGGCGGTGCTCGACGACGGCCTGCTCGAAGTGATGATCGTGCCCGCCACCACAGTCCCGCAGATCGCGATGCTGGTCCCCACAGTCCTTCTGGGTCTCCACACCGGCAGCGACCTCCTGCTCTTC
>DASPJI010000249.1:0-2401 GCA_035628695.1 Thermoanaerobaculia bacterium
AGGTTGATGTCGCTGGTGAACACCACCGGCAGCACCGGGCGCGACGAGACGCCGTGCAGGCGGGCCAGCTCGCGCACCACCCGCACGCCCGAGAAGCGGCCGTGCTCGAGATCCTGCCAGAGGCGCTCCTGGAGGCGCTGCGCCCGCTCCTCGAAGCTGGCGCTCCCCCCGGCGTCGACCGCCACCGGCAGCGTGGAGCTGAAGTTGCCCACCACCCGGTCCACCTGCGGGTGGACGGGCAGGCGGTTGAAGTAGAGGACGTTCAAGGTGAAGCGGGGATCCTTGCTCCACGCCGCCAGGGTCTGCGCGTAGGCGGTCAGCACCGCCGCGGTGGGGGTGACGCCGGCACGGGCGGCGCGCTCGCGGAAGCGCCGCCAGCCCTCCGGCTCGAGGTGCCAGCCGTGGTGGATGAAGCGCGCCTCCTCCGCCCGGGCCGTGCTCCGCAACGGCAGCTCGGGAGCCGGCGGCAGCGACGGCAGGCGCTCCAGCCAGTAGCCGCGGTCGCGGGCGAACGCCGCCGAGCCCTCGTCGCCGGCCCTGGCCAGGACGTAGTCCCGGAAGGTGAGATCGAGGGGGGGCAGGTCCGCGCCCGGATCTCCGTAGAGACGGCGTAGCTCCCCCTGGAGGACGTTCAGGCCCAAGGCGTCCGAGATCAGCAGGCTGAGGCTGACGTGCAGGCGCCAGCGGCGCTCGTCGAGACGCGACAGGCGGACCTCGAACAGCGGCCAGGCATCCGTGGCCGGCCCCTGATCGGCCATGCGGCGGCCGACGGTGGCGGCTTCGGCCGCGGCCGCTTCGGAGCCCAGGGCACGCAGGTCCAGGACCTCGACGGCGTACGGCGGCACCTCGGGCAGCACCCGCTGGCGGCCGTCGGGCAGGACCACGGCGCGCAGCATGGGGTGGCGCTCCACCAGGCGGCGCCAGGCCGTTTCCAGCCGCGCCGGGTCGAGGTCCGTGAAGTCGCGCTCCTGGTAGACGTGGGCCGACATGCCACCGAAGTCGAAGTCGGCGCGCTGGCCCAGCCAGTAGGCCTGCTGCAGGTCAGTCAGGGGGAAGGGCTCGTGGAGCGCCGCCGGGGCCGGCGTCACCACGCGGAGCGAGCCGCCGCCCCCCTCGCCGCGCGCCCGCGCCACGGCCAGCGCCAGGTCCGCCACCGTCGGGTGCTCGAACAGGGCGCGCAGCGGCAGCTCCACTCCCAATCGCTCGCGCAGCCGCATGATGAGCTGGATGGCGAGCAGCGAGTCGCCGCCCAAAGCGAAGAAGCCGTCGTGGATTCCCACCGCCTCGCGGCCGAGGACGGCGGCCCAGACCTCGGCCACCGCCTGCTCCATGGAGGTGCGGGGCGCCGCCAGGGCGCGGCCGGCGCCGGCGCCGTCGTCCTCGGGGGCGGGCAGGGCGGCGCGGTCCAGCTTGCCGTTGGGGGTCACCGGGAAGAGGCCGAGGGCGACGAAGGCGGCGGGCACCATGTAGTCCGGGAGCCGCGACCCGCAGAAGCGGCGCAGCTCCTCGTCTCCCGGCGCCGTCTCCCGGCGCGGCGTCACGTAGGCGACCAGGCGCCGCTGCCCCGGCACGTCCTCCCGCACCAGCACCACGGCCTCGCGCACCGCCTCGTGCTGGCACAGCGCCGCCTCGATCTCCCCCAGCTCGATGCGGAAGCCGCGAATCTTCACCTGGTGGTCGAGGCGGCCGAGGAACTCGATGTTGCCATCGGCGAAGAAGCGGGCGCGGTCGCCGGTACGATAGAGGCGCCCCCCGGCCTCCCGTCCGAACGGATCGGGCAGATAGCGATCGGCGGTCAGGTCCGGGGCCGCGGCATAGCCGGAGGACAGGCAGCCGCCGCCGATGTAGAGGTCGCCGGGCACCCCCACCGGGCAGGGGAGGAGCGAGCCGTCGAGGATGTGGTAGCGGGCGTTCTGGATCGGCCGGCCGTAGGGGATGCTCACCCAGTGGGGCTGGATCTCCTCCACCGGGAAGACGTTGGACCAGACCGTGGCCTCGGTCGCGCCCCCCAGGCTCACCACCCGGGCGCCGGGGAAGGCGGCGCGGACGCGGCCGGGCAGGGCCAGGGGGATCCAGTCACCCGAGAAGAAGACCAGCCGCAGCCGACTCTCCGCGGCCGGCTCGGGAAAGAGCGGCGCGAGCTGCAGCAGCGCCGCCGGCGCCGAGTCCCAGAAGGTGATCGGCTCCTCCAAGAGCAGGTGGACCAGGCGCTCCGGCTCCTCCAGGTCGCGCCGGGAGGCGACATGGATCGACCCGCCGGCGGCCAGCAGTCCGAAGACGTCGAAGACCGACAGGTCGAAGGAGAGGGCGGTGACGAACAGCACCCGGTCCCCGGGCCCGAAGGCGAAGGCCCGGAGGGCCCACTCCACCAGGTTGGCCACGGGGCGGTGGCGCACGGCGA